>JAHHSU010000032.1 GCA_020025035.1 Thomasclavelia sp.
ATTTGCATAGCCTAATTCATAAATTTATGTGTCCAGGATTCTGGGTACATATCATATTGATATGTATCTGAACAGAATGTGATAAATTCTTATTGTTGTAAAAAACTAATATGTCCTATATTATAGGAGGTCATTATGAGAAAGGTAGAACTTATGAAAAACGAATAATTTAAATATGATGTTATTAAACAACTTGTTGATAATAACGGTAATAAAAAACGTGCAGCTATTCAATTAGGTTGCACTGTTAGAAATGTTAGTCAATTAATACAAGTTTAAAATAATCTCACAAGAAAGCTATAAATTGTAATAATAAATGGAACATACTCCCTATAAAAAGTAGTTAAATAGATTTATTGCTTTTTATATCACTTCCCTAGTTTACTAACTAGTAATTCTTTAAAACGTTTATTATCTGTTTCACTTCTTTTTTTAGGTCCTTTAAGATGAATTTTTTGATTAGACGTACGTATTTTTTTTGTTATATATCTTGCATTTAACATTTGATCAATATTATCATTAGTATACTCTATTCCATTTTGATGAATAACAATAACTTCTTTTAACAACAATAAACCTGCAAGTGCATAATCTTGAGTAATGACAATATCACCTTTTTTGGCTTGCTTTATAATTTCATTATCCACACTATCATTCCCTTGATCTACCACTATTACTTTACCATATTTTGATTCAATAAAATGATTTGGATCTACAATAATGATTAACTCTATCTGATAATTTTTTGCACAATCTTCTACAATTGTAACAACTGGGCATGCATCTCCATCTATGATAATACGCATTTTATTTTTTCCATTTCTCTAATATAGACGTATCATTTGAATCTAAATACAACTGATAATCATTTAATATAGTCTTTAATTCATGATAGGTCTCTATTCGTGAAAGTTTATCTTTTACATAACTTGAAGATTTTATTCCTTTAATATACCAAGGTGCATGTCCTCTCATTTCACGAATTGCATTTTTTTCTCCTTCAAGTTCTATCAATTCTCTTGCATGTAATAAACATTGTTGTATTCTTTGTTGATATGTAGGATCTTGTAATTCAATTCCTTTTTCAACATAGGATACCATTTGTTGAATCACCCAAGGATTTCCAAGTGCTGCTCTTCCCACCATTACTGCATCTACTCCAGTTTCTTCAATCATCCTTTTAGCGTCCATTGCTGTTTTTACGTCTCCATTTCCAATAACTGGAATATTAACTGCTTCTTTTACCTTTTTTATCCATGTCCAATCTGCCTTACCCTCATACATTTGTGAACGTGTACGTCCATGAACAGCTATGGCACTAGCTCCTGCTTCTTCAATTTTTTTAGCAACTTCTACACAATTAATATGTTCAAAATCAAATCCAATCCTTATTTTTACGGTAACTGGTTTAGACACAGCTTCTACAGTTGCTTTTACAATTTCATAAATTTTATCTGGATACAATAATAATTTGCTTCCTGCATCTGATTTTAATATTTTATGAACAGGACACCCCATATTAATATCAATAATATCACAATTAGAATGTTGATCAATATATTTAGCGGCTTCTACAATACTTTCTAAATCGCCACCAAATACTTGCATGCTAATAGGATGTTCATTTTCATCTACTTTTAACATACCTATTGTTTTTTCATTCCCATGTATAATTGCTTTATCACTAACCATTTCAGAATAAACTAATCCTGCCCCAAATTCTTTCATTATTTTCCTAAATGCAAGATTAGTAACACCAGCCATTGGGGCTAAAATAATTCTATTTTTAATTTCTACATCTCCAATATACATTTCATCACTTCCATTCTTTTATTCATTTTTTATTATAAAACATTCTTTAAGAAAGTAAAATAATTCAAGCTTTAATGAATAATAATTTATTTGTTGGTCATCATATAGATAGATAACTTACAATTTCCCCTCTATTTTCCTCCCCCAACTATAAGTAGATGTAAGTTATCTATCATTAGTCTATAGTCTATCCTTATTAGACAAAAAGCTATCTTAGGATAGCTTTTTTGATTTCAATATTTCGTTTAACTCATCTTCTGTAAATTGGTATTTAGTATTACAAAAATGGCATCTAATCTCACACCCATGATCTTCTTCAATCATTTTTTGTAATTCATCTTTTCCAACACAACCTAATACCTCTTTCATTCGTTCATGATTACAATCACATTCAAAAAATAAATCTTGTGTATCTAATATCTTTACGTCATCAAAAACTGTTTTTAAAATATCTTCAGGAGTTTTTCCTTCACTTAATAAGGTAGTGATAGGAGGAACTTCTTTCATTTTTTCTTCAATAAATTGAATATTTTCTTCAGTAGCGTTTGGAAGTAATTGAATAATAAATCCACCACTTACAACAATTTCATTTGTATCATTAACTAATACACCTACCGATACAACAGAAGGAGTTTGTTCACTTGCTGCAAAATAATAAGTAAAATCATCACCAATCTCTCCACTTTGCAATGAAACTTTACTAGAGAAAGTATCTTTTAATTGCATATCACGAATTACTTCTAAATAACCATTTTTTCCTACAGCGACATCTATTGCAAGTCTTCCTGTATCATTATATGTATAGTGAACTACAGGATTAGCAACAAATCCTTTTACTTTTCCTTGACAATTAGTTACTGTCATCATTGTACCAATAGGTCCACCACCATTAATAATACAAGTAATTTTTTCTTCACCTTTTACCATTTTACCCATCATGCAAGTAACAGACATCATTCTACCTAATGCAACAGATGCAACAGGCCACAAATCATGCTTTAATCTGGCTTCTTCTAATAAATTTGTCGTTACACAAGCAAATACACGTACATTTTTACTATCGACAATTCCACTTACTAAATAATCCTTCATATTTACCTCCTATAACATCATAATCCCAGCTATAATTCCTGGTAATACCATACTAATAATAACTATAATAATTAATATTTTTCGTTTATCTAATCGTTTACGCATTTTTTGTCCTCCTTCCTTAATGAAAAGAAACAATACATTGATTGTTCCTTATTCATCATCCTTGTTTTCTTGTAATGAAACCTCTTTTTCATTTATTTCATCTACATTTTGTGTTTCAACTTGTTTGTCATTTTTTCCACTTACTACTGGCATTTTACCTGTTTTAAATAAACATTCGATTTGTTCATTTGCTAAAGTTTCATATTCAAGTAAAGCATTAGCAATAGTCACAACTTTTTCCTTATTTGCTACAATAATTTCAGTTGCTATGTGATAACAATGATCGATAATTTTTCTTACTTGTTGATCAATTTCAAATGCAACTTGACCTGAATGAGAATTATTTGTTTGCGTATAATCTCTACCAAGGAATACTGCATCTTGTCCAGATGCGTATTTAATAGGACCTAATTCTGACATTCCTAATTCAGTCACCATTAAACGAGCAATTCTTGTAGCCTGTTCAATATCATTATGAGCTCCTGAACTAACATCTCCAAAAAACACCTCTTCTGCAACTCTACCACCCATATATCCTGTAATACTTGCTTCTAATTGTGTTTTTGTTTGGAAATATGTTTCTTCTTTTGGTGTCATTAAATTATATCCACCAGCTTGTCCACGAGGAATAATTGTTACTTTTTGTACTTTATTAGCATCCTCTAATGTTAATCCAATAATGGCATGTCCTGCTTCATGATAAGCAACTAATTTACGCTCTTTTTCTGTATATTTTCTAGTCTTTTTAGCTGGACCACCGATTACTCTATCAATTCCTTCATCTATATCATCCATTGTAATGACATTTCGTCCTAAGCGTACTGCAAGTAAGGCAGCTTCATTTAGAACATTTTGTAATTCTGCCCCACTAAATCCAGGTGTTCTTGCTGCAATATTTTCGAAATTTACATCATCTGCAAACTTTTTATTACGTGCATGAACTTCTAATATTTGCACACGAGCTCTTTTATCAGGATTTGTAACTTGAATTTGTCTATCAAAACGTCCTGGTCGTAGTAATGCTGGGTCTAAAACATCTGCTCTATTAGTAGCAGCTAATATAATAATTCCTTCATTACCACCAAAACCATCCATTTCTACAAGTAATTGATTTAATGTTTGTTCACGTTCATCATGTCCGCCACCAATTCCGCTTCCTCTTTGACGTCCAACTGCATCAATTTCATCAATAAAAATAATACAAGGTGCATTTTGTTTTGCTTTTTTAAACATGTCTCTAACACGTCCAGCACCAACACCTACAAACATTTCCACAAATTCTGATCCTGATATAGAAAAGAATGGAACATTTGCTTCTCCTGAAACAGCTCTAGCTAATAATGTTTTACCTGTACCTGGAGGACCAACTAATAACACACCTTTAGGAATTCTTGCTCCCATAGCAGCAAATTTTTTAGGATGTTTTAAAAATTCTACTAACTCTTTTAATTCTTCCTTTTCTTCATCTGCACCTGCAACATCACTAAAACGAGTATTTTGATTTTTTTCTAACTTTGCTCTAGAATTTCCAAATTCAAAAGCCTTTGCATTTCCACCACCAGATACTCTTGTCATCATAAAGAACATGACCCCAAGTAATAAAATAGTTGGTAATATTCCTACAATAATATTTAAAAACATTCCATCATTTGATGAATCACGTACTTTTACCTGAATTCCTTGATCCATAAAAACATTTTGAATCTTATCCATTTCAGATTCAGTATTAGGAACACTAACTGAAAAATTATATTCTTTGTCGTCTTGTTTATACTTTCCAGAAATATCTACTACTAATGCACCTGGTTCAATTAATGCTTCTGTAACTTGTTTAGAATTTAAAATTGTATTAAATTCTGTATAAGTTAATGGTTTTACACTAGAAGGATTTAACATTCCATAACTTGCAAATAACAAAAACACTAATAACGCCCATGGTAAAACCAATTTTAATAAACTATTAGGTTTCTTTTTCATACACTTCTCCTTTTATATATAACATTCTTCTTTTAAAATACCTATAAATGGCATTTGACGATAACACTCATTATAATCTAATCCAAATCCTACCACAAATTGATTAGGACAGATAAAACCAGCAAAATCTGCTTGAAATGGAACAGTTCTACCTTCTACCTTATCCAACAAAGTAATTACCTTAACACTTTTGGCACCTTTTTTTTGTAATAACTCTGTTACCTTTGTAAGTGTTTTTCCTGTATCTAAAATATCTTCAATAATTAACACTGCTTTACCAGTAATATCATCCTCAATATCTTTTTTTATTATTAGTTCTGTTGATGTATCCCCTACATAACTACTAACTTGCATATAATTCATTGTTAGTGGGGTTTTAATATGTTTTACTAATTCTGCCATAAATGGAATAGAACCTTTTAATAAACCTAATGTATAAATAGATTCTTCTTCCTGATATACTTTATCAACTTGTTTAGCCAATTCCTTACATTTTTCTTTAATTTGTTCTTCTGTAAAGAGTATTTCTTTAATATCATTAATCATTTAATAATCCTCCAACTTGTTACTTATTAATTCTACCACAAAAACATTAGGTTTTGTATTAATTTGTGCGATGTTTTTTGCAATATTTGGAATTAATAAGATTTTACCGTTTTTATCCACTACTATTGGCCATATATTTCTATATTTTTTTGGTATTTTTTGATCAATAAATAATCGTTGAACTTTTTTTGTACCATAGGATAACTCTATTGTATCCCCAGGCTTTATATTTCTTATAGTAATTGGCCATGAGTGTTCATCTACATACACTCCACAATTAGGATGGCCTGATTTTTGTATTAAAAAATAAGAATGCTTATATTTATCTAATGTATCAAATTGATATTGATAAGAATGCAAAGACGTCTGTGTTTCAATATAAGCTTTATCATATTCTTTAACAAATTGTTTATTACAAGGAAGCTTTACTATAATATTAGGTGATGAACTATTTAAGGATTTAACTACTTCTTTAACTAATGACTGTGACACTTTTTTAGTTGGAATAGACTCAATCAAATAGTATCTAATGGTATCTTCTAAATCCTCCTTAGCTATTAGTGGATAGATTAACCGATGATGTTGGTATACTTTTTTAAATATCTTCTCTATTTTTTGATTTTGATTATTAATGGCTTGATTGTGATACTTTGCTTCATTTAATATTTCTTGTTTTTGAGTCTCACTCATTTGTGGAATACACACATTTCGTAAATAATCACGACGAAAATGTGTTTGAAAGTTTGTATAATCATCATGGTAAGGTACATGATATTTTTGACAATACTCAATAATTTCTTTTTTTAAACATGCTAACAATATTCTAATTACATGATTTTGTTGTACTATACTATTTTCTTTAATTCCCCAATAAGTATATTGTTGATTTCTTTCTTTTTGCATCATAATAGTTTCTAAAACATCATCTTGATGATGTCCTAAAAAAACATCATGTGTATGATAAAGTTGACCTATTTCATAATAAAATTGATATCGTATTTTTCTAGCTGCATCTTGAAAATTATCTTTAGGGATATAATCTACTTCCTTATAATAAAAAGGAATATGATTTTTTTTACAATACTCACTAACAACAAGATAATCTTCTATTGTGTCATTTCGCAAATTATAATTAACATGGCACACTATCACTTGATAATGATTTTTAACTAATAAATCTAATAAACACATAGAGTCGCAACCACCTGAAACACCAACAATATATGGCTTGTCTTTGGGATATTTTTTGAGCACTTCTTGTATTGCTTTTTCCATTTTATCCCCCCTTAGCCCACTATTATATCATAAAAAAACAGAAATTAATGATTGATATTCAATATTAATTTCTGCCATTACTATTTTTCGACTTTTAAAATTAGTAATGTAACATCATCAATAGCAGATGAAAGTTTCAACATATCATTAAATGAAGAAGCAATCATTTGTGGAGTAAGATGTTGATGTTCTAAAATATAGTGAATAATTTTTTCTTCTTCTATTTCCCCTACACCATCACTTAACATCACTACAAAATCTCCATATACTAATTCAATCTTTTCATATTTTGCTTCTACATCATTCATAATTCCAATAGGTAAAGACCTACCTTCTATTTCAATAATCGCCTTATCACGTATTACAAACGAGTGCATACTGCCATTTTTATAAAATTCCATTTCCATAGTATGTGAATTAAACACTCCTAAATCTAATGTTGTAAACATATCTGCTTTATTTTTAATTCGAAGTAATGCATTTGTTGTCTTAATACTACTTTCGACTGTCGTACCTGTTTTTAAAAGTTTTTGAAATATATCTAATAAAAATGAACTTTCCTGATAAGCTAGTAAACCATGTCCCATTCCATCACTAATTGCAAAGATATTTTTGTCTCCTTGTTCAAAAATTGCATATTGATCTCCACAATATTTTTCATCTTTACCAATTTGGACTATACCATAACTCATATAAGAAACTGGTTTATTTTCTAGTAATAAATGGATATATCCTCTTTGTTTAGGAATTTTTTGTTTTGCCAATCTAAAAGTTGTTTGATATCCTTTATTTAGTAAAGGTAACAATTCTTCATATATTTCTTTGGCTGTAATGTTTCTTATTGTAATATCTAACTCATCATGATGATTAGTAATTTTAACTCTATTTAAATATTGAATATCAAAATGATAGCCTCTTAACAACTCTAAAACATATTCGTCCTTGTCATTATATCCATTGCCAATATGCATACAAAAATGATTAAAAACATTTTCTATTAGATGTAATTGATGATATAAATTCTTTTTTAAAATATCATATTCACGATTCATTTTTTCTTGTTGTAAATATCTTTCTTTTTCTAATTTTAAATGTTCCTTATACTCCTTTGATTTTAAACAATGACTTTGTACATATCTAATATCATTTAATGGTAGCTTCTCCTCTAATCCTTTCATAAATAACTTAATTAATCGATGATTCCCGTTATATCGATCAAAACATTGATGACAACTTGTACAATCTTTACATACCTTATCATAGAAATGACCTACATATAATTTAGTATTTACAGGTGTTATAGTAGTTTCAAATGAATGTGTAATTTGGTAAAATAAGTCACTAAATTCTTCTAATTTTCTAGACATCTTTCTTCTTTCACTTTCTAAAATAGAAGAAGTAGACAATCTATTTTCAATATTATCTTGTTTAATTGTTGGAATAAGAAGGAATATAATTGCAATGAATCCTGTTCTTATGAGTAAAGTCTTGATATCTTCTATATCAAAAATTATAATCCAAATCTTAGATAAAATATAAAGTAGTATAAATGATAATTTATTTCTAGGCATATAAACATTGTATATTACAATAGGAATAAACAAAGCTAGTACATCATAAATTGTTAAAAAGTGACCTAACGATAATGTAATTAAAGAAAATACAGCTAAGTAGGAACTACTTTGTAATGAAATTGTATATGTGGCATATAATATTATACAACTAACTCCAATGAATATCATATTATGATGCATATGCTTAAAATTTAAAAAGATAATAATCAAAAAAGAAAGCATTATACTTTGTTCTTTTTTACTCATTTTTTGAATATGTGAATGATAAAAAAAACTAACTAGTTCTATACTTTGAATTTGTAACATATACTCTAATAAAAAGATCATCAAACATTGGATTAATCCATGAATTGAAAAAGAAAAATAAAATAAATACATATAAATTGCAATGAAAAAAGAAACTAAAATAGGTATGTAGTGAGCTTTAATTAATTTAAATAAATTTAGACACTCCACAACTACATATATTCCTATCCCTACAATAATAATAGGTAGATTAAAAGTTGTTATTAACCCTACAAAATATAAACCAACATACTCATATCCTAATAAATAAGATAATGATAAAAATGAAATTCCTATAATCCCTTTAATACCAAACAACTCTACTTGACTGATCAATAAAACAATCCCAAAATATAAACTTTTTCTAACAACATCCTTCATTTTATGTTGTGACAATGTCCTTGTTAATTGCATATTTCTCACCTCAGGTATGATTATATACAAAGGACTAGTAATTATTTGTCATAATATGAATTGAATATAAAAAACCTTATTTAATAAATAAATCTATATCGTATTTTATGGAATGGTGTTATAATTTTTTTAAAGGAGTTGTTTTTATGCCAAAAATTGGATTTAGGATTATTAAAACTGCCATAGCAGTTTTAATATGTCTTATTATTTCATTATTTCGACCACACAGCATTCCATTTTATGCTGTAATTGCATCTATTATCTGTTTACAATGTAATATGGATAATTCTATATTAACTGCAAAAAGTAGAGTAATTGCTACTTTTATTGGTGGAATTTATGGAATAATATTTTTAGAAATAGAGCAGTTCATTCCTTTATATTCTCATACTATCATTCGTTCAATGTTGATTGCTTTTACGATTGCAATCATTATTTATACTACTGTTTTAATGAAAAAAAATTCTAGTGCCTATATTAGCTGTGTTGTGTTTTGTAGTATTGTCATTACACACAAAGAAGATGCTTTTCCTATATTATTTGCAATCAATAGAATGGTAGATACCCTAGTTGGTGTAGCTGTTGCAATTATTGTGAATTCTATTCATCTACCTATCTCTTCGTGTAATAATGATACATTATATAGAATAGACATTAGTCACCTTAATTTAACTAAAGAAAATACATATCGTCTTTGTAATGCATTAAATCGGGGACTACAACTCCAAATCAATTCTCATTTTATTCCATCTATTGCTTTACAATCACTTCCTTTAAAACATCCAGTATTGCTTTTTAATGAGTCTATTAGTTATCATCCTAAAGAAAAAAAAATGACACCAATATCACTAATTCCTACTACCATCTTAGACCAACTACTGCTAGATCTTCATCAGCATCTCGAAAACATTGTATTTATAGAAGTAAATCAAAACCATATTATACAACATTGTAAAAACAAGATATTACAAGAATATCCCCCATATAGCTATAATTATTGTCATGAATCGTTTCCCACTAGCAATATATCATGTGTTATAGTTCAAAATGTTTTAACAAAAGATATCCCAAAATATGACTTATTATCCTATCATACTAACAAAACATATACGATCATCACATCATTTAATAAACAAAATCATTTATCCAATGATTCTATGATACATGTAGAATCTATTTCAAAACTTCTACGTCATTACTATCATCAATCTTCAAAAAAATAAGCGTATATATCTATATACGCTTATTTGATTTAATCATTTTACATATTAACCTTATCATAGAAGAAACAATTAGTAATGCAAGTGCAATAGCTAAAGCACACTTAAGTGTTTCGATTGCCTTTGCTTGTGCTAACATATTATTTCCTTGAATATAATAAGACATTGTATAATACAAACCAGCTCCTGGAACTAGTGGTAATATAGCAGGCAATACAAAAACAGTAACTGCGTTTTTATATACTCTAGCACATATTTCACATATAACACTTAATACTACTGCTGCTATAAAGGTAGATATTACCACTCCAAAATGATATGCTATACAATATTTATAAATCATCCAACCAAAAGCACCTGCTATGCTTCCTTTAATAATTCCATCTTTAGGACAGTTAAACATATAGCCAAATCCAATACATGAGATTAATCCTAACATTAAGTTTTCCATCATACTATTCCTCCACGTGTTAACAAATACAACACGCCTCCTACACCTATAGCAATTCCTAAAGAAATAAATAACCCTTCTACTATTCTAATTGTCCCAGATAATATATCTCCATTCATTAAATCTCTAACAGCAGTGGTAAATAAAACTCCTGGAACTAACATCATAATCGTTCCAATAATAATGGTATCAATATCTTTGATTACTCCTAATATCATCATCATACTAGCACATAAACACATAAACCCTGCTACAATTGCATTAGTAATTAATTCATTGACATCGTGTTGGTTAATCCAATTTAATAGGTACCAGCTTAAAAAAGTAATACAAAAAGTAATCACAAAATCTATTCCACTAGCATGAGGAACAAACATTTTTCCAAATACAGCACAAGATAATGAGATAGTAACTGACTTAGTCAACATTGGGTATCCCTGATGGTTTTTAATCTCTTTTAAATACGATTCACTTTGATCAATAGACATTTGATGGTTTTTAATTTCTCTAGATAATTGATTAATAGATGCCATTTTTGCAACATTAGTTACTCGCTTATGGATACGTCTAAGCTTGGTAATAGATTTGCCATCTACTTCAACGGTCACATAAATACATGTAGCAAGTATAAAAATATTTACATGATCATAACCATATGCATTAAAAATAGAAAGCATCACATCCTCAGCTCTATATATCTCACAATTACTTTCTAACATAGATTGTCCAGCATCTAAACCTAAATTGACAACTATATCTATATTATTCATGATTTAACTCAATTGAATCTACAATATGACCATCAAAATCTTTAATTGTAAATACATGATTTTCATAAATACCATAACTATGATTTCCTTTTTTTGGCAATGAACAAGAGGAAGGATTAATTACATAAACATCCTCTTTTTTTAAAATCATTGGAACATGAAAATGTCCATGAACAAATACATCTCCTTTATTGAGTGGTGGAAGACAATCTTGATGATAAATATGACCATGAGTTAAAAAGAATCTATGTCCATCTAACATTAAATTTGAGTATTCTGATAAAATTGGAAAATCTAAAATCATTTGGTCTACTTCACTATCACAATTCCCTTTAACACTGATTATTTTTTCTTGATACTCATTCAATAAATTTGCTACAGCTTGTGGATTATAATCTTTAGGAAGTGGATTTCTTGGACCATGATATAATAAATCTCCTAACGATACAATATAATCACATGACTCTTTTTTAAAGACTTCAATTACTTGTTTTGCATAAAACAATGAACCATGAATATCTGATACAAATAATACTTTCATATTTATCTCTCCTTTTTAATTATTTGTTAATTCATCTAAATAGATAAAAAACTTAACTTTTTGCTTATCTAAACTAGAAAGTCCATACGCTTTTAAAAAAATATCTTGATACTTACTAGTGTATTCGATATTGAGTAATTTTAAATTATATCGAAGTGACCGAAGTGCAATAGAAAGATCTAAGTATCTATCATTAACCCCAGCCCCTATTACATCTATCCATCCAGTAAGATGTCCATCTTTCATCATAAAATTTGGAAAACAAACATCACCATGACATAATACTAAGTCATTTGTATCTACCTTACACTTCATCATCATATCATATATTTGATTGGGCGTTTTATTTTTTAATTCTTCTTCAAAATATTCATACTTTACTTGATGGTTTTGTACATTCTTTCTTACTTGATTTATTTTTTCTTCTAATGAATTAACATTTGGAAAATCGGTATAATCTAACTCATGCCATTTTCTAATTTCTTTAGCGTAATACATAATCATTTTTTCAACACCAAGCTGATAAAAACCATCTTGTCCCATATTTCCTGGTAACATTTCCATTAACAAATAATGTATATGATTAATTTCTTTATAAAAATATACCTTTGGTACAGCAATTTTTCCTTGTAACCATTCATAAATCATTGCCTCTTTTTTTATTTCTTCTCTACTAGAATATTTTAATACAACATCTTTTTGCTTATATCCACGATATAAAAGTAAAACATGATCTTGTGAATAGCCCATTTTTGGTAGTTGCATATTACTAGTATCTAATATTTGTTGTAACTCTCTAGGCAATTGTATCATAATTCTACCTCTAATCCAATTGGACAATGATCTGATCCTTCTATTTCATGATAAATTAGTGAATCAATAATTTTATCTTTTAATCCATTAGAAACTAAAAAATAATCTATTCTCCAACCAACATTTCTTTTTCTTGATTGAAACATATATGACCACCATGTATATTTTTCAACTAAATCTGGATAAAAATATCGATAAGTATCTATAAATCCAGTATTTAATAACTGATTTATTTTTTCTCTTTCTTGGTCTGTAAAGCCTGCATTATAGTGATTTGTTTTTGGATTTTTTAAATCTATTTCTAATCTTGCAACATTTAAATCACCACAAATAATAACTTGTTTATGCTTTGAAAGTGATAAAAGGTAGTTTCTAAAGGCATCTTCCCATTCCATACGATAGTCTAATCTTAACAATTCTTTTTTCGAATTAGGCGTATACACATTAACAAAATAAAACTGTTCAAATTCTAACGTAATTATGCGTCCTTCATGGTCATCTAAAAAACCATCCATTCCATAAACAATTTGTATTGGTTTTATCTTTGAATAGACAACTGTCCCTGAATATCCTTTTTTTTGTGCACTATTCCAATAGGAATAATAGCCATCAAATTCAAGATCGATTTGTTCTGGTTGCAATTTTGATTCTTGTAGCGCAAAAATATCTGCATCTATTTGTTTAAAAAAATCAACAAACCCTTTTTGCACGCAACTTCTTAATCCATTGACATTCCATGACACCATTTTTAGCATATTTGTTCTCCTTTACTTTTTATTACCCTATTTTAAAATAAAAAACTACAATGTAGTTTTAAATAATTGAGTATCTTATGATAGTCTTGAGTTTATTTGGTTCAACTTTTTGAGGATCATTTAAATATATTTCATGATGCATTCCATTTAATTTATATCCTTGTACTGTAATATATTCCATGATTTGTTTGGTAGATGTAATCTCAGTATCATATGCTCCAACATGTAATAATTGTACGCTTTTTCCTTCTTTAAACGTTTTTAAATAAATATCATCAATATAGGCATGATTATGTTTATTAATTAATCTTTTTTTAATAAGTTCAAACAATTCATTATTCATCAATGGTGGCTGTACCATCATTAATGTATACTTAATAAGTTCTTTACGATCTACATCAAACTTACTATTATCATATGTATCCCATAATGCTTCTAATGGAGAACTCATATAATCATCTCGTCCTAATTCTTTATAATATTTTTTGACTTCCTTTGCAAATAAATGAAGTAGTTTTGATTTTTCATGAAATTCATTTACACGTGGATTTCCTACTCCATCTATCATTACAAATTGAAATGCTGGAACTTCTACTATTGATATATTTTTTGTCGTTGTATCAAACAACTCCTTATATTCTTTTTTTATTTCTTCCTTCACTATCTTCACCAAACCTTCTTCATCATTATAACTATTTTTTATAAATTTTTCTATATCCATTTTATTCCTCCTCAAAAAAAAATAAAT
>JAHHSU010000033.1 GCA_020025035.1 Thomasclavelia sp.
GATAAAGGAAATTATGTACCTAATACTACTTTTATTACATCATATAATAGTGACTTCTCTGCACCAGCATGGGATTATACTACAGGAGCTGATGGAACAGTTACTATTGATAAATGGAAACCTGGAAGAGTATATATACAAGAAGTTTCTGTACCTAACCATTTAGTATTAGATAATACTGTACATACAATGGATATTGTTCCTAATAGTACAGTAACATTTACTGCTACAAATAGTTGGAAAGTTGGGGAAATTAATTTAACTAAAGTAGATAAAGATACAGGTAATATGCCTCAAGGTGCAGCTACTTTAAATGGTGCAAAGTATACATTATATGCAAATAATGATATTTTAAATCCATCTGATAATTCAGTGATTTATCATAGAGATGAAGTTATATCACCAAAAACTATTAATACAGGTACAGTTGGAGATACAGGATTAAAAACAATAGATAGTAATCATCATATACAATGGAGTAACTTGCCACTTGGTGATTATTATGTTAAAGAAACAGTAGCTCCACAAGGTTATATGTTAGATACAACAAAACATGAAGTTACAATAGCAACTTTAGATAATTCTGCTGTAATTAGTCAAAATGTAATTTCTAAAGAAGAAGTAACTACTACAAATTTTGTTAAGAAAGATATAGAAAATAATTATTTGCATGGTGGACAATTTCAAGTAGTAGATAAAAGTAATATGAATGTAATCGATACATGGGATAATGACGGAAGAGATCATATTGTAAAAGGATTAACTTTTAATAAACCATATATTTACCAAGAGTTAGAATCACCAATGAACTACGCAACGGCTCAAGATATAGAATTTACGATTACACAAAATAATCAAGTAATTGAAATGAAAGATCCTCAAGTAACTTTTCAAAAGTTAGACGAGAAAGGTCAATTATTAAAAGGTGCTACAATGCAAGTAACAAATAATCTTACAAAAAATATAGTAGATGAATTTGTTACAGGTGAAGAAACAAACTATATTCAAAATTTAGTAGTTGGTGAGGAATATACAATCACTGAAATAAAATCACCTACAGGATATTATGTAACTGATCCTATAGTTTTTAAAGTAACTGAAGAAAATCAGATATTAACTATGGTTGATAAGCCAATATTAACTGATATTATAGTCAATAAGGTTGATAGTGCTACAAAAGAAGCTATTACATCTAAAGACTTTGAATTTACGTTATTTAAAGATAAGGAATGTAAAGAAAAGCTAAAAACTGTTAATGCAGATACAACAACAGGAACAGCAACTTTCTTACAGTTACCATATGGAACATACTATATAAAAGAAACAGTAGCACCAAAGGGATATGAATTAAGTAGCGAAGTAAAAGAAATTATGATTAATGATGATTTAGAAGGTGTAGGAGATATTCATAGTTTTGAATACGAAAACATTCAATTACCTTCACTATTTGTAGCAACAGGTGATCATAATGATATTGTAGGACTAATATTAATTATATGTTCTTCTTTATTTTTAATTATTACGATTATTATTTCAAAAAAGAGTCATAAAAATTAAAAAAACGTCATTTATTTGATGTTTTTTTAATTTTTATCAATTTGATATGTTTTATACCAATTTGATATAATATATCTTATTTCGCTTATTTTGATGTATTTATCAAAATTTTATGATATAATGATTAGGTAAATTTTAAAGTAAAGAGGGATATAATGGAGAGCATGAAGATTAAGGATGATTTTATTACCTTAGGCCAATTACTAAAACTAGCTAATTTAGTTAGTAGTGGAACAGAAGCTAAAATGTGTATTCTTGATGGCTTAGTTTTAGTTAATGATAAAGTAGAGCTACGCAGAGGAAGAAAATTATATCATGGTGATATCGTTGAGTTTCATGAACACAAACTTATAATCGAATGAGAATAGATCAAATAAATTTAACAAATTTTCGTAATTTTGAACGGTTTTATACTTATTTTCATCCTAATATTAATATTTTTATAGGAAATAATGGACAAGGAAAAACTAATTTAATTGAATCCATATTTTTATTATCGGTGTTTCGTTCATTTCGTACTTATCAACTTGAAAATTTAATTATGTTTAACCATGATTTTTTTAAAGTAGACGCAAATATTCATTCGAATAATAGAAATATAAATTTGCAAATAGCTATTACTACAAAATCAAAAAAAGCTAAAGTTGATGGTAACGATATAAAAAAAACAAGTGAATTTGTAGGATATTTAAATGCTGTAGTATTTACACCTGATGATTTAGAATTAGTTAAAGGAAGTCCTAATTTAAGAAGAAAATTTATTGATATTGAATTAAGTAAAATATCACCTATTTATGTTTTCAATTTATCAAAGTACTATAAATTACTAAAAGAAAAAAACAAGTATTTAAAATCTAAAGCTAAAAGTATCTCTAATCAAGATTTATTTTTAGAAGTATTGAATGAACAAATGGCTAAATTACAAGTAGATATCATTTGTAAAAGAATCCATTTTATCAACGAATTATCAAAAAGAACGGTTAAAATTTATAGTCAAATTTCTCAAAACGATGAGGTAATATCTTTCAAATATAAATGTTTTGTAGATTGTAATTGTGATAATCTTTACCAATTGATTTTAAATAGGCTTCATCAAAATTTTTATAAAGATATCAAGTATTCTCTTACTCAAGAAGGAATTCATAAAGACGATTTAAAAATTTATATTAACCAAAAAGATGCAAATACTTATGCATCACAAGGTCAGCAAAGAACAATTGTTTTAGCAATGAAAATTGCGTTATTAGATTTTATTAAAGATGAAATTGGTGAATATCCAATTTTACTTTTAGATGATGTGTTGTCTGAATTAGATAGTTCAAGAAAACAAATGTTAATAAGTTTATTAAATAAGGATATACAAACGTTTATTACTACAACATCAATAGAAGAAATTGATAAAATTAGTAATTATAAATTATTTCATATAGAAAATGGTAGATTAAAGGAGGATTTATAATGAGTGATGTAAAGGTAGAACATAGTTACGACGAATCAGATATTCAAGTTTTAGAAGGACTTGAAGCTGTTAGAAAAAGACCAGGAATGTATATTGGTAGTACATCAATCAAAGGATTACATCATCTTGTGTGGGAAATTGTAGATAATTCTATTGATGAGGCATTAGCTGGGTATTGTTCTAAAATTGAAGTTATTTTAGAACCAGGCGATGTTGTAAAGGTTGTTGATGATGGACGAGGAATGCCAACTGGTATTAATGAAAAAACTGGAAAATCTACAGTAGAAACTATTTTTACAGTATTACATGCTGGTGGTAAATTTGGTGGTGGTGGATACAAAGTATCTGGAGGATTACATGGAGTAGGTGCAAGTGTAGTTAACGCATTATCAAGTTGGTTAGAAGTTTACGTTCATAATTCAAGAGATGGAAAGTTATATTATCAAAAATTTGAAAATGGTGGAAATCCTGTAGCTGATTTAAAAATGATTTCAGATACTGATCAACAAGGTTCAACTGTTATCTTTAAAGCTGATCCTGAAATATTTAAAGAATCTACTGTTTATGATTATGACACACTTAAAGATCGTATACGTCAATTAGCATTTTTAAATAAAGGATTAAAAATTGTTTTAACAGATAATCGAAATGGTGCGAATTTATCTGAAACATTTTATTATGAAGGTGGAATAAAAGAATATGTTAGTTATGTAAATCGTAATAAAACACCAATTCATGAACAAGTGATTTATATGGATGATGAACAAGACGGTATTCAAGTAGAAGTTGGAATGCAGTATAATGATGGTTTTCAACCAAATATTTATTCATTTTGTAATAATATAAATACTGTTGAAGGTGGTACTCATGAAGAGGGATTTAGATTAGCATTAACACGTATTATTAATAATTATGCTAAAAATAATAATTTTTTAAAGAAAGATGATGACAACTTAACCGGTGATGATGTAAGAGAAGGATTGACAGCAATCATCTCTATTAAACATCCTGATCCTCAATATGAAGGACAGACAAAAACTAAATTAGGAAATGCAGAAGTAAGAAAAATTACAAGTAATATTATTGCTAGTGCTTTAGAAACATTTTTATTAGAAAATCCAACTACAGCAAAAATTGTTATAGAAAAGGCTCTTTTAGCTTCAAGAGCAAGAATGGCTGCAAAACGTGCTAGAGAAATGACACGTAGAAAAAATGTACTAGAAGTAACTTCTTTACCTGGAAAATTAGCTGATTGTACATCAAAAGATCCTACAGAATCTGAAGTATTTATAGTCGAAGGAGATTCAGCAGGAGGTTCTGCAAAACTAGGAAGAGATAGGTTCACACAAGCAATACTGCCTTTAAAAGGAAAAATACTAAATGTAGAAAAAGCAAGACTTGAAAGAATTTTAACAAATGCAGAAATTCGTTCTATGATTACTGCTTTTGGTACAGGTATTGGGGAAGATTTTGATATTTCAAAATTAAGATATCATAAAATCATTATTATGACCGATGCAGATGTAGATGGAGGACATATTCGTATATTAATGCTTACTTTCTTATATCGTTATTTACGTCCATTAGTAGAACAAGGATATGTATATGCAGCACAACCTCCTTTATATTTATTAAAACAAGGAAAGGAAGAACATTATTGTTATAGTGATGAAGAACTATCAAGATTAAAGCAAGAACTTGGTCCAAATGCTAGATATAGTATTCAACGTTATAAAGGTTTAGGTGAAATGGATGCAGAACAATTATGGGAAACAACAATGGATCCAAATAAACGTGTATTGTTACAAATAACTGTAGAAGATGCAATGGAAGCAGATATGGTTTTTGATATGTTAATGGGTGAAAAAGTAGAGCCTAGACGTGAATTCATTCAAGAAAATGCAAAATACGTAACAAATCTAGATATATAGTGAGGTTAAAAATATGGAAGAAAGTAGAATTAAAAAGACTGGTCTTACAACAGAAATGAAAAAATCTTTTTTGGAGTATTCGTTATCAGTCATTGTTTCAAGAGCTTTACCAGATGTAAAGGATGGATTAAAACCAGTACAACGACGCATTGTTTATGGAATGAATGAATTAGGAGCATATTGTGATAAACCGTATAAAAAATCTGCACGTATCACAGGGGAAGTAATGGGGAAATATCATCCCCATGGTGATTCATCTATTTATGATGCTTTAGTTCGAATGGCACAGGATTTTTCATACCGTTATATGTTAGTAGATGGTCATGGAAATTTTGGATCTATAGATGGAGATAGTGCAGCGGCACAACGTTATACTGAAGCTAGAATGTCTAAGTTATCAATGGAATTAGTTAGAGATATTAATAAAGATACGATAGATTTTGTTCCAAATTATGATGGAGAAGAAAAAGAACCGGTTGTTTTACCATCGAGATTTCCTAATTTACTTGTTAATGGATCTACTGGAATTGCAGTAGGTATGGCAACAAATATTCCTCCGCATAATTTAGGAGAAGTAATAGATGCAGTTTTAGCAATTGCTAAAAACCCTGAAATATCTGTTACGGAATTAATGGATAATTATATACATGGTCCTGATTTTCCTACTGGTGCGTATGTATTAGGTAAATCTGGAATAAAGAAAGCATATGAAACTGGTAATGGTCTAGTTGTGATGAGAGCAAAAACTGATATTATTGAAGAAAAAAATGGTAAAAAAGCTATCATTGTAACTGAAATACCATATCAGGTAAATAAATCAAGATTAATAGAAAAAATTGCAGATCATGTAAAGGAAAAACGAATAGATGGAATTACAGATTTACGTGATGAATCAAATCGTGATGGAATACGAATTGTTATTGAATTAAGAAGAGATGTGCAAGCAGAAGTAGTATTAAATCAATTATATAAACTAACTGCCTTACAATCTACATTTGGTGTGAACATGATAGCATTAGTAGACAATGAACCTAAAACATTAGGTCTTAAGGAAATTATTTGTCATTATTTAGATCATCAAGAAACTGTTATCAAAAGACGTACAATGTTTGATCTAAAAAAAGCAAAAGAAAGAGCTCATATTTTAGAAGGATTAAAAATTGCTTTAGATCATATAGACGAAATTATTAATTTAATTCGTTCAAGTAGAACCACTGACATTATTCAATCACGATTAATGGAAGAATTTGGATTATCAGAAAAGCAAGCAAAAGCAATCAGAGAATTACAATTACAAAGATTAGCTGGATTAGAAAGAGAAAAAATTATTAATGAATACACAAGTTTATTAGAAATTATTGCTGACCTAGAAGATATTTTAGCAAAAAGAGAAAGAGTATTGTCTATTATAGAAGAAGAATTATTAGAAATAAAAGATAAGTACAATGATCCTAGAAGAACTGAAATTATTCAAGGTACATTTGATCTTGAAGATGAAGATTTAATACCTGTAGAAGATATTATTATTTCTCTTACAACTAATGGTTATATTAAACGATTACCAGTTGACACGTATAAATCACAAAATAGAGGTGGTAGAGGTGTTAAGGGAATGTCTACGAATAACGATGATATAGTTGCACAAATGGTGAACATGGAGACACATGATGAATTATTATTCTTTACAAATTTTGGAAAAGTATATCGTTTAAAAGGATATCAAATACCTGAATTTAGTAGAACTGCAAAAGGATTACCAGTGATCAATTTACTTAATTTAAGTGAGAATGAATTTGTTAAATCAATGATTAGTATTTCTAAGAAACAAAAAGACGAAGAATCAAAAAATAAATATTTATTCTTTGCAACAAAACAAGGTCTTGTAAAAAGAGTTGCAATAGAAGAATTTGATAGTATACGTCAATCAGGAAAAATTGCGATTACTTTAAAAGATAATGATGAATTAGTTTCTGTTCGAATGACAAGTGGAGAAGATGAAATTTTAATAGCTTCATCTAACGGAAAGTTAGTTCGTTTTGATGAATGTTGTGTTCGACAAATGGGAAGAACCGCATCAGGTGTAAGAGGTATTAATGTAGATGGAGGTTATGTTATTGGCTTTGCAACTGATAAAGAAGGTAAATATATCATGGTCGTAACAGAAAAAGGTTATGGTAAAATGTCTCCAATTGATGAATACAGAAAGTCAAATCGTGGTGGAAAAGGTGTTAAGACATTGAACACTACTGATAAAAATGGTAGCATAGTATCATTAAGAGCAGTAAATGGAGATGAAGACTTGTTAATCATTACTAATGATGGAATTGTTATTAGATTACCTATGGAACAAGTAAAAACTTCGGGAAGAAATACACAAGGTGTTAGACTTATCAAGGTATCTGAGACATCAAAAGTGTCAACACTAGAAGTTGTTGAAAAGTCAGAAACATTATTTACAGAGGAAGAATCAAATTAATGTTTCACGTGAAACATTAATTTAAATTAAAAATATTTAATAAAACAAATCGTCGATTAGGATAAGTATGTAAAAATTTATTTACAGAGAGCTAATGTATGGTGAAAATTAGTAATAAATTTTATTGAAATCAACCTATGAGTGAAATAGTGAAATAAGTATCTATTTCCGGTAAAAAGCCGTTATCAAATAAGATAAGTTATTACTTATGAAAAAGGGTGGTACCACGATTCATTCGTCCCTTGTAAAAGGTACCTTTTTATATATCGATAGAAAAGGAGAATGAAAATGATAGATATAGCAGTTTTAAGAAATAACCCTGAATTAGTAAAAGAGAATATGAAAAAGAAATTTCAAGATGATAAATTACACATTGTGGATGAAGTAATAGAATTAGATGTTGAATATAGAAAAATTGTTACAAAAGCAAGTGAATTAAGAAGTATGAGAAATAAACTTAGTAAAGAAATTGGAGAATTTATGAGATGTGGCGATAAAGAAAAAGCTGAAGAAAATAAGATAAAAGTTAATTCTATTGCAAATGAATTAAGTGATTTAGAAGAAAAAGAGGAAGCTTTCAATAAAAAATTAAAAGATCTTATGATGATGATCCCTAATTTTATTGATGATTCTGTTCCAATAGGAAAAGATGATAGCGAAAATGTTGAAGTACAAAAATTTGGAGAACCATTAATAAAAAACTTTGAAGTACCATACCATACAAAAATTATGGAGAGATTTGATGGAATTGATATGGAATCTGCAGGAAAAGTTGCAGGAAATGGATTTTATTATCTAATGGGAGATATTGCAAGATTACATTCATCTATTATTTCTTATGCTAGGGATTTTATGATTAATAGAGGTTTTACTTATGTCATTCCACCATATATGATTCGAAGTAATGTTGTTACTGGTGTAATGAGTTTTAAAGAGATGGATGAAATGATGTACAAAATAGAAGGCGAAGATTTATATTTAATTGGAACAAGTGAACATTCAATGATTGGTAAATTTATAAATACTATTATTAATGAGGATAAATTACCATATACGTATACATCTTACTCTCCTTGTTTTAGAAAAGAAAAAGGTGCACATGGTATAGAAGAAAGAGGAGTCTATCGAATTCATCAATTTGAAAAACAAGAAATGATTGTCGTATGTAAACCTGAAGATAGTAAAAAATGGTTTACACAACTTTGGACAAATACTGTAGATTTTTTTAGAAGTTTAGATATCCCAGTAAGGACTTTAGAATGTTGTTCAGGTGATTTAGCAGACTTGAAGTCTAAAAGTATAGATGTAGAAGCGTGGTCTCCTAGACAAAAAAAATACTTTGAGGTAGGAAGCTGTTCTAATTTAACTGATGCTCAATCAAGAAGATTAGGTATTAGAGTTAATGGAAAAGACGAAAAGTATTATGCACACACTTTAAATAATACAGTAGTAGCTCCACCACGTATGATGATTGCTTTTTTAGAAAATAATTTAAATGAAGATGGTAGTGTGAATATTCCAGTTTCGTTAAGACCATATATGGGTGGAATAGAAAGGATTGAGCCAAAAAAATAATGTTTCACGTGAAACATTATTTTAATAGATATAATAAAGAGTAGGGATTATATTGTAGTATCAACTAAATGTTTCACGTGAAACGTTTAGTTGATACTAATGCTGCTAATAAATATAATTAAATTATAATGAGAATTGACAACGAAATAATAAGGTGATAGAATGTATTTGCCATTACAATAGATATATTCGAACCATGTCAGGACCGGAAGGTAGCAGCATTAAGAATCCCTATCTATGTGTAGTGGTTTTTAGTTAAAAAGAAGGTAATAGATATGAGTAATTTAGAAGAATGGATGGTTATAGCGTTAGAAGAAGCAAAAAAAGCAATGTTAGATAATGAAGTTCCTATAGGAGCAATTATAGTAAAAGATAATAAAGTAATAGCAAAAGGATATAATCAAAAAGAAAAATATAACAATTCGTTATATCATGCAGAAATGATTGCAATAAATGCTGCATGTAAGGAACTAGGAACATGCTATCTTGATGATTGTGAAATGTATGTAACATTTGAACCATGTGTTATGTGTACAGGAGCATTATTGAATTGTAGAATAAAAAAAATTGTTTTTGGATGCTATGACATGAGATTTTTAAGTTTAGAAACAATTATTAATCAGTCTGATAAAAAATTGTTTAATTACACTCCAATTGTGATTGGTGGGGTTTTAGAAAAAGAATGCTCATTATTAATATCTGATTACTTTAAGAAAAAAAGAAAAGACAAATAAAGATATATACTAGGAAATGGAGGTGGTGTTGTGGTGTATAAAGCTCTCTATAGAACATATAGACCAAAAGATTTCAATGAACTTGTAGGACAGGATCATATAGTAAAAACAATTCAAAATGCAATAAAACAAGATAAAATAGCACACGCTTATTTATTTACAGGACCAAGAGGAACAGGGAAAACTACAATAGCAAAACTTGTTGCAAAAGCAATTAATTGTACAAGTTCATCAGAAGATAAACCATGTAACCAATGTGAAAACTGTATTTCTATAACTAATGGAGAACATCAAGATATTATTGAAATTGATGCTGCAAGTAATAATGGAGTAGATGAAGTAAGAGATTTAATTGAAAAAGTAAAATATGCTCCAATTAAAGCAAAATTTAAAGTGTATATTATAGATGAAGTGCATATGATGTCAACAGGAGCATTTAACGCATTGCTTAAAACATTAGAAGAACCGCCTGCACATGTAGTATTTATACTTGCTACAACTGAACCACATAAAATATTACCAACAATTATATCTAGGTGTCAGAGATTTGATTTTAAAAAAATATCAACAAATGAAATTGAAAATAGGTTATTTCAAGTTCTTGAAAAAGAAAATATAAATTGTGAACATAATGCAGTACAATTAATTGCTTCATTAGCAGATGGAGGAATGAGAGACGCATTAAGTATCTTAGAGCAATGTCTTGCTTATTCACCTAATCTTACGGTAGATGATGTTAATAAAGTGTATGGAATAGTTTCAATATCACAAAAAATAGAATTTGTAAAAGGATTAATTAATAAAGATGTAAAAAAAACACTGCAAAGAATAGATGAGATGTTTTTAACTGGTATTGATATAAAAAGGTTAACTACGGATTTAATTGATATTTTAAAAGATGTTATTATCTATAAAAATACGAATGAATATCAAAGTATGTTAGTCTTATCAAAAGATGAGGTAAATGAAATTTCACCATATATGCCAATAGAAGATACATTTGAATATATTCAAATCTTGTTAGATGTTGATCAAAAGTATAAGCAAGCAACTAATAGTAAATTGTATTTTGAAATAGCAATGTTAAAAATTATTAATAATAAAGAATTGACCTGTAATACAAAAAAAGAAAATATAACAAATCAAATAGAGTATAGTAATAAGAAATTACATGAGAATTCTGTTATTAATAAGAAAGAAGTAAAAGAAGAAATTTATCAAACTGAAGAAAATGATTGTAGACAAAACACTAATGGAAATGATATCGTAAAAAAATGTGATAATAATCAAAATGTAAGTGTGAGCGATGAAACTATTTTAGCAGTTGTAGAAGTATCATTTGATAATATACTTAATATTTTAGTACAAGCTAAAAGAGACAGATTAAATATGATTCAGGAAAAATGGAATATTATAAGAAAGTATCAAGTGAATTTAAATACCGCAAAATATGCTAGTATGTTATGTGATGGAAAACCTGTTGCAGCATGCGAAGGTGGTTTAATTATTACATTTGATCATTTACCACTAGTTAATAAAGTCAATTCTAATGATGACTATATGGGCTTGAAAATGTTTATCAAAGAGGTTTTAGGAGAAGAATATGATTTTATAGGAGTTTTAGCTAATGAGTGGCCTAATATAAGGAATGAGTTTATCAAACTTAATAAAGAAGGCAAACTTCCAAAACCACAAAAGATTTCTTTAGATCATATTGATGGTAAAGAAGAGTTGATTCAACATACTAATTATAGTGAAGCACAACAATATGGTATAGAATTGTTTGGAGAAATAGTAGAAATAAAGGAGAAAGAATAATGAATTTTAATCAATTAATGAAACAAGCACAAAAAATGCAAAAACAAGTAGAAAAGGTAAGTAAAGAATTTGATGAAAAAGAATATACATTTAGTAGTAGTGATAAAACAATAGAAGGAGTTATTACAGGTAATTTTCAAATAAAAAATTTACAAATAAATGAAGAATTATTAGAAAAAGATAATAAAGAAGTATTAGAGGATTTATTAATGATTACTTTAAATAATGCAATTGAAACAATGAATAACGAAAAGGATGCAGCTATGGGTGCGATTACAAATGGCATCGATATGTCAAGAATGTTTTAATGATTCAATATCCAAAAACGTTTCAAGAATTAATAAATTGCTTTAAAAAATTTCCTGGAATAGGAAATAAAAATGCAGAAAGATTAGCCTATCATCTTTTAAATATGAAAAAAGAAGAGATAACTCATTTTGCTAGTATACTTTCAAAACTTGAAACAGAAATTCGATATTGTAAGATATGTGGGAATATTAGCGAAAATGAAATATGTGATATTTGTAATGATCAGTCTCGAGATCAATCGATGATATGTGTAGTTGAAAATCCAAAAGATATATATGCAATGGAAAAAATGAGGGAATATAATGGCTTATATCATGTTTTGCATGGAGTAGTATCTATTATGGATGGTATTACGATTGAAGATTTAAATATTGTAAGTTTGTTAGGTCGTCTTGATAGTGTCAATGAAGTAATCATCGCAACAAATCCAACAAGAAATGGTGAAACAACATCCCTCTATTTAGCAAAATTGTTAGAAAATAGAAATGTAAATGTTACAAGAATTGCAAATGGATTACCAATTGGTGGTAATTTAGATTATGCTGATGAATTAACATTATTAAGAGCATTTGAAGGTAGAAAAAAAATATAGTTATTTGTATCTAAACACCTCATATAGTAGTATAGGAGGTGTTTTATTATGATAAGAAAATTATTTAAAGTAGTATCTAAAATAATACTTTCTATACTTATAATTGTTTTAATTAATTCAATTGGAGATAAATACCTATTTCAGTTGCCATTTAATCTCTTTAGTATATCAATGATTACAATATTAGGTGTCCCAGGGCTTATTGTATTAATTCTAATAAATACTTTTATTTATTTATAAAATTAGATATAATAAGTTGTAAAGATAAATAGGGGTGACAAGTTATGTCAGGAGTTTTTATTAGTATAGAAGGCCCTGAGGGTAGTGGAAAAACAACGATATCTAAGTTAATAAAAAATGAATTAGTTAAAAGAGGCTTCGATGTAGTATTAACGCGTGAGCCTGGTGGTATAGATATATCCGAACAAATAAGAAATATTATTTTAGATAGTAAAAATGTTATGATGGATTCAAAAACTGAAGCATTGTTATATGCTGCAGCAAGACGTCAACATTTAGTTGAAAAGGTTTTACCTGCATTAAATCAAGGGGCGATTGTATTATGTGATAGATTTGTAGATAGTTCGCTAGTATATCAAGGAGTTGCAAGAGGATTAGGTATTGAAAAAGTATATGATATAAATTTATTTGCAATAGAGGATGTTATGCCTAACTGTACTATTTTTTTTGATATTGATCCTTGTTTAGGACTTCAACGTATAAATAATGACTCATCTAGAGAAGTAAATCGTTTAGATTTAGAAGGAATAGAGTTTCATCAAAAAGTGTATCAAGGGTATAAGGAAGTTGTAAAAAAATACTCTGATAGAATAATAGAGGTTGATGCTTCTAAAACAGTTGAAGAGGTGTATCAAGACGTACTATGTATTATAGAGGATTATTTATGATAGAGAATAAGCAAATTCAAATACAACAACCAATTTTGTATCAAACAGTAAGTAATGAGTTAAAATTAGGTAAAAAAAATCATGCATATATAATTGAAGGAGATAATGCGTTAGAATATGCGAAATTTATCGCAAAATCATTACTGTGTGATAAATCTAATGATATTTGTTGTAATCAATGTAGAGTATGTAAACAAATAGAAAATAACCAATTCATAGATATGAAGTTACTAGATGGTAACAATGGTACAGTTAAAAAAAATATGATTGAAGAAGTTCAAAATGAAATAAATAAAACATCTGTAGAAGGAAGAGGAAAAATATATATTATTCATAATTTAGAAAATGCAACTACAGAAGCATTAAATAGTCTATTAAAAATTTTAGAAGAACCGGTAGATGGAATTTATGCAATATTTACATGTGAAAATCTAAAAAGAATTATTCCAACTATTATTTCTAGATGTCAGGTTTTTAGATTAAAACCACAAAACCAAAAGGAAATTAAAGCAAAATTAATACAAAAAGGAATAATGGAAGAAAAAGCAAATATTTTAGTAAATGTATGTTCTACGGTAGATCAAATGGAACAGTTAAATGCTGATGAAAATTTTGATGATTTAATTAAAGAGGCAATGAATTTTATAGATGATTATTATAATAAAAAAGAAAACCTATATATTAATACGCATATACATTTAGTAAATAAATTTAAA
>JAHHSU010000034.1 GCA_020025035.1 Thomasclavelia sp.
GATATAAATATAGTAAACCATCACATCGAAAGATGATGATGGTTTTTGTGATTTAAGGTATATAAATATCCTTATAAATATGATAAAATACTAAATATGAGGTGAATAAATTGGATATTGATGTGATTAGTAAAGATGATATAGATAAGGTAATTTGTACATTAAAAGCGCATCAAGTAGTAGCTTTTCCAACTGAAACAGTATATGGATTAGGAGTTATTTATCATTCACATGAAGCATTAGAGAGGTTGGTATATGTCAAAAAAAGAGAAAAGAATAAGTCTATCACATTGATGTTGCCTAGTATTGAAATGATTAGTAGGTTTGCTTATATTACACCAAGAGATTTAAAGATTATTCACGCATTTATGCCAGGAAGAATTACAATTATTTTAAAAAAACGTAAAGAGATAGATGATATAATGACTTTTGGAAAAGAGACTATAGGAATACGAATTCCTAATGATGAGTTTGTATTAACGCTTTTAAAAAATGTAGGACCAATGTTTGTTACAAGTGCAAATATATCTGGAAATAAAGATGCAACAACAACAAGTGAAGTATTAAAACAATTAGCAGGAAGAATACCAGTTATAGTAGATGGAAAAAGTGGTGATAATAAACCAAGTACAGTTGTAGATTTAACTGGAGCGAATATTCAAATTGTACGTGAAGGAGAAATATCTTATTCAATGATAGAGGAGGTAGTAAAATGAAATTAGCAATAGCATGTGATCATGGGGGATATGAATTAAAAGAAATTATTAAGGCTCATTTAATTAGTAAAGGATATGAAGTAGAAGATTTTGGTACTAATAATTTACAAAGTTGTGATTATCCAGATTATGCTAAAAAAGCAGCAAAATCGGTTGCGTTAAAACAATGTGAAAAAGGAATTGTAATTTGTGGTACAGGAATAGGAGTTAGTATTTGTGCTAATAAAGTAAAAGGAATACGATGTGCTTTAGTGCATGATGTGTTTAGTGCAAAAGCAACAAGACAACATAATGATTCAAATATGATTGCAATGGGGGCAAGAGTAATAGGTCAAGGATTAGCATTAGAAATTATAGATACTTGGTTAAATACTGAATATGATGGAGGACGTCATGATTTAAGAATTAAAAAAATGATGGCAATTGAAGATGAAAAGGAGGATGAATAGTATGGCAACAACAATAATAGACCATCCACTAATTACACATAAACTTGCAATAATGAGAGATAAGGATACTAGTGATAAAGAATTTTGTGAAAACCTTAAAGAAATAGCACAATTAGCAAGTTATGTAATTACTAAGGATTTACCTGTAAAAGAAGTAGAGATACAAACTCCTCTTTGTACAATGAAAACAACTAAATTAGCTCAACCTGTTATTCTTGTTCCTATTTTAAGAGCAGGACTAGGATTTTTAGAAGGGATGAAATCTATTCTTCCTAATGCTAGTGTAGGACATATCGGAATGAAACGAGATGAAGAATCATTAATTGCACATGAATATTACGCTAATTTTCCAGATAATTTAAAGGATTCAATAGTGATCGTCTTAGATCCAATGTTGGCTACTGGATCAAGTAGTTCTCAAGCCATTGAAAATATCAAAAAAAGAGGGGCTAAAAAGATTAAATTTTTTAGTTTAGTTGCTGCTCCTAAAGGAGTAGAAGTGATTGAAACGCAACATCCTGATGTAGATTTATATATATGTGCATTAGATGAAAAATTAAACGAAAAAGGTTATATTGTTCCAGGGTTAGGGGATGCAGGAGATCGTATTTTTGGAACCAAATAAATCAATTTGGATTCATATTGCTAAAGCTCTAGGAATAGCGTTAGAAATATTTAGTGTTTTAGTAATAAGTATTTTAATAGGTATAATTATAGACCATTATTTATTGATTAAGCCATTTGGAATAATAATAGGTAGTTTGTTTGGGATTATTTCTAGTTTTAAGAAAATAATATCGATTGGGGAAAAATGATGGAAAACGAAAAAGATATTGTAAAAAATTCTAATCGAATATTTGCAATTATAGGGATTGTTTTAATTGTTATTAGCATGATAATGAATGATTATTCGTTGATTATGGGATTTTGTTTAGGATATTGTGTTAACTTAATAATTTTAAAGATTATTGTACGTACGGTAGATAGTATTTTATCTACTAATAGGTTGATTGCTACAGGATTTGTTGCCACAAGTTTTTTGTTAAAAATGCTTATTTATGCTACAGGATTTATCTTAGCAATAAAAATACCTAAATTATTTAACTTGTTTACTGTTACAATAGGATATTTTGTGGTAAAATTAGCAATGTTCCATACAGGATATAGATTAAGAAAGGGAGGTGAATGAAAATGACAAATATGCTATTAGTAGGCGCATCTTTGAATATAGTAATTCAACCTGAGTTAATCTTTTCATTAATTATCATTGCAACTATCTGTGCATTTTGTGTTTATGCAGGAAAAAAAGTACAGTTAGCTGATCCTGCAAAAAAGCCTAGTGGTGTAGTTTTAGTTTGTGAAGTAGGGATTAGTAAGATTCAAGATTATATGAGTTCTATTATGCCTGAAAAATTTGCAAAAAACTATTATCCATATTTTGCAGTGATGTTTGTTTATTTGATAATTGCTAACTTAAGTGGATTAATTGCATTTGATGCACCAACATCGAATTTTTCGATAACGTTAGCCATAACATTAATTACCTTTGTGTTAATTCAGTATAATGCAATTAAAACAAAGGGGGGGTTTAAATATATCAAAGATTTAATATGGCCACCAACGAATATATTAGGAGTATTATCTCCACTTATTTCACTTTCAATGCGTCTTTTTGGAAATATATTAAGTGGTTCTATATTAATGGGATTGGTGTATAGTTTTACTGGATGGTTATCGCACCTACTAATACCAGTCGATTTTTTAGGGCCTATTTTAGCACCAATATTACATGCTTATTTTGATGTGTTTGCTGGTTGTATACAAACACTTGTATTTATTACATTATCAAGTATATTAATTGCTTTAGAAGCAGAAGAATAGAAATGGAGGAAATAAAAATGACAGATAAAGGTTTAATTGCAATTGCTGCGGGTATTGCAGTATGTGCAGGTTTAGGAACAGGAATTGGAGAAGGGATTGCAGCTAGTAAAGCAGTAGAAGCAGTAGGAAGAAATCCAGAAGCTGAAGGGAAAATTCGTACTACAATGATTTTAGGGATTGCTTTATCAGAAACAGTAGCAATTTATGGTTTATTAATTTCTTTAATCTTATTATTCGTATTCAAATAAGCCAATTGATTTAGGAGGGAACTTATGAATATAGATATAGCAGGAAAATTATTCCCTAATATTACTACTATTATTATTCAATTATTAGCTACTGGCGTTATGGTAGCAGTATTTAAAAAATACTTGTGGAGTACAGTAAAAGAGTTTATGGAAAAGCGTGCTCAAATTATTGAAGATCATTTAAATGAAGCAAAACAAACAAATGAAAAAGCTAAGGTTTTTATTCAGGAAAGTGAAAATCAAGCTAAATGTGCAGCAAAAGAATATCGTGAGATTATTGAAAAGGCTAAAAGCGAAGCAAATCTTGTAAAAGAAGAGATATTAGATGAAGCAAAAAAAGAAGCAAAATCTAAATTAGCTCAAGCAGAACGTCAAATTGAAGCACAAAAACTTCAAGCACAAGAAGAAATGAAAAAAGAAATAGTAGGAATTGCTTTTGATGTAGCAAGTAAAGTAATGGAAAAAGAAGTAGATAAAAAAACAAATAAACAATTTGTAGAAGATTTTATTGAGGATATTGTTCATTAATGGAATCTATTGCATTACGTTATGCTACCTCTTTATTTGAATTAGCTCAAGAAACAAAAAATATAGACAAGTTTGAAGAAGATCTTTTATTAGTAAAAGAAACTTTGTGTCTAGATAACAGTATCTTGGAGTTTTTTAACCATTACAATATTTCTAAAGAAGATAAGAAAAAAGTGATTGATCAATCATTTCAGGATAGTATATCAACATATGTTTTAAACTTTTTAAAATTATTAGTAGATAAAAAACGATTCGGTAATATAATCCATATTATTGATGCATTTCATGAATTAAATAATGAATATTATGGAATTCAAGAAGGAATTGTTTATTCTGCATATGCTCTTACAAAAAAAGAAATAGCAGATATTGAAAAAGCAATGTCAAAAAAATTAAATGTGAAGGTAAAATTAACTTGTATTGTAGATCAAACATTAATTGGTGGAGTGAAAGTGGTCATTAAAAACCATGTAGAAGATGGATCTATCAAAAATAAAATGAATTTACTTAAACAAGAATTATTAAGGAAGTAGGTGAATTGAGTGGGATTAAGACCAGATGAAATTAGTGCAATTATCAAAGAACAAATTAAGCACTATAATGAAGTTGTTGAATCAAAAGATGTTGGTTTAGTAATGACTATAGGAGATGGTGTTTCACTTGTTCATGGACTAGACAATGCGATGTTAGGTGAATTATTAGAATTTCCTAATCAAGTATATGGGATGGTAATGAACTTAGAAGAAGACCATGTTGGAGCTGTGCTTTTAGGACAAAGTGATTCAATTAAAGAAGGCGATGAAGTAAAACGTACAGGTAAAATTATTGAAGTTCCTGTAGGAGATGAGTTATTAGGAAGAGTAGTAAATCCTTTAGGACAAGCAATTGATGGGCAAGGTGCTATTCAATCAACAAAGTTTAGACCTATTGAAAGAGTTGCTCCAGGAGTAATGACAAGAAAATCTGTAGATGAACCTTTACAAACAGGAATCACATCTATTGATGCTATTATACCAATTGGTAGAGGGCAACGTGAATTAATCATTGGAGATAGACAAACAGGAAAAACAGCGATTGCAATTGATACAATTTTAAATCAAAAAGATCAAGATATTTATTGTGTGTATGTTGCAATAGGACAAAAGAATTCTACAGTTGCACAAATTGTTGAAAAATTAAGACAAGGGGGTGCAATGGAATATACTACTATTGTATCTGCATCTGCATCAGAACTTGCTCCAGTTCAATATATTGCACCTTATGCAGGTTGTGCAATTGCAGAAGAATGGCTAGAACAAGGAAAAGATGTTTTGATTGTATATGATGATTTATCAAAACATGCAGTAGCTTATCGTACAGTGTCGTTATTATTAAAAAGACCACCAGGACGTGAAGCATATCCAGGGGATGTATTCTATTTACATTCAAGACTACTTGAACGTGCTTGTCGATTAAATGATAAAATGGGTGGTGGTTCTATTACTGCATTACCAATTATTGAAACACAAGCTGGTGATATTTCTGCATATATCCCTACAAATGTAATTTCTATTACAGATGGGCAAATATTCTTACAACAAGATTTGTTCAATTCAGGATTTAGACCTGCAATTGATACAGGCCTTTCAGTATCTCGTGTAGGTTCATCAGCTCAAATTAAGGCAATGAAGCAAGTGTCTGGATCATTAAAATTAGAATTAGCACAATTTGCAGAGATGCAAGCATTTGCTCAATTTGGTTCTGATTTAGATAATGCAACAAAGTCAATATTAGATCATGGACAAAAAGTAAGGGAAGTATTAAAACAAGGACAATACTCACCAAGAAGTGTAGAATCGCAAGTTATTACTTTATTTGCTTTAAAAAATGGATTTACTAAAACAATAGAGGTAAATCAAATCAATGAATTTATGGATGGATTATTACAACATATTAAAATGAATCATCCAGAATATTTTACTGAAATTGTAGAAACAAAAGTGATTTCTAACGAATTAGAAGAAAAATTAAAAGATACGATGGAAAAATACGTTTTACAATTTAAAAAAACTAGTGTGCAAGGATAATAGATATGGCAGCTGGAATGCAAAGTATTAAACGTCGTATGAAGTCCGTAGAGTCTACTAAAAAAATTACTAAGGCAATGGAATTAGTAGCAACTTCTAAACTTAGAAAAACAAGAAATCAACTCGATGAACTAAAACCATATTACACTACTGTAAAAAATACAGTAGCAACTATTTTAGCAACTAATAAAGATGTAGATAGTCCGTATTTACAAAAAAATGATTCAAATAAGGATATTTACATTCTTATTACTTCTAGCTTAGGATTATGTGGTGGATATAATTCAAATATTATTAAAGAAGCATTATCTTATATAAAAGAAGATGATCTTATTTATTGTATTGGATCAAAAGGATATATACAATTGAAAAATCGTTATCAACATATAAATACGAATTATATTTCTTTAAATCAAAATCAGGAATTTAGTGAGGTAATTCGTTTAGTAGAGGAAATAACGAATTTGTATCTTAATAAGGAAGTGGGAAGTATTAAGATTATGTATACACAATTTGTAAATAATTTAACTTTTAGACCAACATTAGAAACACTTTTACCAATAAATCCAGAAGATTTTAAGCAAGAAGAAAGTTCGATGGATAAATTTACAATTTTTGAACCAAATTCAGAAGAAGTATTGAATGAATTATTGCCAATGTATTTACAATCGACTATTTATGGATATTTGATTGAGTCAATGACAAGTGAAAATGCTTCTAGAAGAACCTCAATGGAAAATGCAACAGATAATGCAGAAGAACTTATTTCAAATCTGTTATTAAAATATAATCAAGCAAGACAAACAGCAATTACAAATGAAATATCAGAGATTGTTGCTGGTGCTAATGCGAAATAAAAGGAGGCGCTATGATGTCTAATCAAAACATAGGAAAAGTCGTACGCGCTGTTGGACCAGTTGTCGATATTCAATTTGATAGTGATCATTTACCAGCATTAAATACTGCTATTGTTATTCAAAATGGTAAGGAAGAACTTGTAGTAGAAGTTGCTTCACATATTGGAGATGATGTAGTAAGATGTATCGCAATGGGATCAACAGACGGGTTAGTAAGAGGATTAGATGCACTTGATACAAAAGCACCTATTAGTGTTCCTGTAGGAGAAGCTACATTAGGACGTATGTTTAATGTATTAGGTCAACCAATAGATGAAAAAGAATTCTCTAAAGATGGGGTAAAAATGATGCCAATTCATAAGGAGGCACCTGATTATTCTCAACAAAGAACAGAGACAGAAATATTAGAAACAGGAATTAAAGTAATTGATCTTATTTGTCCATTTATCAAAGGTGGAAAAATTGGATTATTTGGTGGTGCAGGTGTAGGAAAAACTGTTCTAATCCAAGAATTAATTAATAACATCGCAACTGAACATGGTGGATTGTCAGTATTTGCAGGTGTAGGGGAAAGAAGTAGAGAAGGAAACGATTTATATTATGAAATGAAAGAAAGTGGTGTATTAAATAAAACAACACTAGTGTTTGGTCAAATGAATGAACCACCAGGATCTCGTTTAAGAGTAGCCCTTACAGGTTTAACAATGGCTGAACATTTTAGAGATGAACAAGGACAAGATGTGTTATTGTTTATTGATAATATATTCCGTTTTACTCAAGCAGGTTCTGAAGTTTCTGCATTATTAGGACGAGTACCTTCACAAGCAGGGTATCAACCTACTTTAGCAACAGAAATGGGACAACTTCAAGAACGTATCACTTCTACAAAAAAAGGATCTATTACTTCAGTTCAAGCAGTTTATGTTCCAGCTGACGATTTGACAGATCCAGCTCCAGCTACTACATTTGCTCACCTTGATGCAAAAGTTGTATTAGATCGTTCTATTGCTGCTTTAGGAATATACCCAGCAGTAGATCCATTAAATTCATCATCAAGAGCATTAGATCCATTAGTAGTTGGAAATGAACATTATGAAGTTGCTCATGGTGTACAACAAATTTTACAAAGATTTCAAGAATTACAAGATATTATCGCAATTCTTGGTATGGAAGAATTAGGTGAGGATGATAAAATTACAGTTGCTAGAGCTAGACGTGTAAGAAACTTTTTATCACAACCATTTACTGTAGCAAGCCAATTTACTGGTATGGAAGGTAAATATGTGCGTGTCCAAGATACAATTAATGGATTTAAAGAAATATTAGAAGGAAAATATGATCATTTACCAGAACAAGCGTTCCATAATGTTGGAACAATTGAAGAAGCTATAATTAAAGCTGAAACATTAGGGTAGGTGAACCTTTATGACATTTAAATTAAAAATTGTTACACCTAAAGGTATTTATTTAGAAAAAGATGTAGATTTGTTAAATGTTAGAACTATTTCAGGGCAAATCGGTATACTTGCTAATCATTTACCTTTAGCAAGTGCATTAGAAATTTCAAAAATGAGTTACCTTATTGGAAATGAACGTTATATATATGCAATAAGTGGTGGCTTTATTTATGTACAGGGAGATACCACAACAATTATTGCTAATGCAATAGAAAGTGAAGAAGAAATTGATTTAAATCGTGCCAAAGAAGCTCAAAATAGAGCTCAAAAAAGAATTGAATCAAAAGATTTAGATATAGATTTAGTACGTGCAGAAATTGCATTAAAAAAAGCAATCAATCGCATTAACGTAAAAGGGATGTAACTTATTAATTTAGCGGATCTTATTTATATAAGATTCGCATTTATTTTGTTTATATTAAATGATATTTGTATCCATACAATTAGTAGTTATTGTAATAAAATAAAAAAAGGAGGTTATATTATGATATATTCCATCATAAAATTAGTGATATATATAGTAAGTGTTGTACTAAGTATGTACGGATTAAGTGCAATAAACTTTCCAAGTTATATTCAAAAAAATAAAGTAACACAATTTTATTGTTTATATTTAGTATTATCTATTAGTATAGCATATTTATTTGCATCATTTATTTTATCATTTATAACGATTAGAATCGGGTGAGAGATTGAAAACAGTATGGATACGAATTAGTATAGTGACAGTTTTATTTTTTTGGATTTTAATTGCATTAAATAAGACTTCGGATAATTTAATCAAAGATCAAGAAAAAAATGATCCTTTATATAAAGTAACTGTAAAAAAAGCAAATGGAGAAAGTGAAGTTGTATCATTAAACGATTATCTTGTTGGAGTAGTAGCAGGTGAAATGCCATTATCATTTGAAGATGAGGCAATTAAAGCACAAATTGTTGCAAGTCGAACATTTGTTTTTTCAAGAGATTTGCAAGTAGATAATACTACTTCTACACAAGTTTATTTATCTAGGGATCAATTAATTGAAAAATGGCAATCAGATTATCAACAAAATTATCAACGTTTATTAACCTTAGTAGAACAGACTAATAATGAAGTTTTAAAATACAACAATCATTATATATCAGCATTATTTTTTTCTAGCTCTAATGGTAAAACAGAAAATAGTGAAGATTATTTTGTATCAAGTGGTGTACCATATTTAAAATCTGTTGATAGTAGTTGGGACCTAACGATTTGTCCTAATAATCAACGTGAAGTAAGTTTTACATTTGAGCAATTGAATGATAAATTTAATTTAAATATTAACAATATTGAGATATTAAGTAGAAAAGATAGTGGTAGAGTAGATGAAGTAATGGTAAATGAAACTAAATATACAGGAAGGCAAATACGTGAACTATTAAATCTAGCTTCGTCTGATTTTACAGTTGAAAAAACAAATAATGGGTATACGTTTTATACAATAGGGTATGGTCATGGAGTAGGAATGAGTCAATATGGAGCAAATGGGATGGCATTAGAAGGATATCAATACCAAGAAATTTTACAATATTACTATCAAGGAGTAGAAATCAGTAGTTTATAGAATAAATGTAATTTTAATGGAAATAATCTTCTTGAGGTGAAATTATGAAAAGAAGAATATATCGAATAAGCTTATTATCATGTTTATTAGTATTTGTATTAGTTACAGGGGTGGTTATATATCAAAATTTAAAACCACAGCCAATCAACATGGAAACTGTTGGAACAGTAGAACAAACAATTTTAGAACCTGTTAGCAAGGAAGAAGAGACTTTAATAAGACCAGTAGATAGTAACATTAAGATTGTACGTTTTTTCTATGAAAAAGATGATGATGAAACTCGTCAATCATCATCTTTAGTTAATTTTGAAGGAGTATATCGACCAAATCAAGGTGTTGACTTTGCAAATGAGAATCAAGCTTTTGAAGTATTAGCAAGTCTTAGTGGAAAAGTAATCAGTAAAAAAGAAGATCCATTATTTGGTATGTGTGTAGAAATAGAATCTGAAGAAGGAATTATTATCACATATCAAAGTTTATCAGACGTAAAAGTGGAATTAAATGCACAAGTAAAACAAGGAGATGTAATTGCATCAAGTGGTGAAAATATTTATGAATCAGATTTAGGAAGTCATTTACATTTTATCGTAGAGAAAAATGGACAAGTATTAAATCCAGAAAAATGTTTTGATAAGCAAATTACTCAATTATAGTAGCATTTTTTGCTACTTTTTCTTATTTTATTAGTAGATAATACACAATAGTGTGCTATAATATATGGAAGTAAGGAGGTAGGAAAATGGGATTTTCTAAAGAAATCGGTATTGATTTAGGTACTGCAAATATATTAATTTATGCTAAAGGAGAAGGAATAGTAGTTAATGAACCATCAGTAGTTGCTATGGATATTGAAAATGGAAAGGCATTAGCTGTAGGGGAAGAAGCTAAGGAAATGTTAGGGAAAACACCAGGACGTGTTAAAGCAATTAGACCATTAAAAGATGGGGTAATTGCCGATTTTCAAGTAACAGAAATTTTAATTACACATTTTATCAATAAATTAAATTTAAAAGGTATTTTTTCAAGACCAACAATTTTAATATGTTGTCCATCAAATATTACGTCAATTGAAAAAAGTGCAATTAAAGATGTAGCTGAACGTTGTGGGGCAAAACGTGTGTTTATTGAAGAAGAACCAAAAGTTGCTGCAATTGGAGCTGGGTTAGATATTTCAAGACCAGCAGGACATATGGTAATAGATATTGGTGGAGGTACGACTGACATAGCAGTATTATCTTTAGGTGATATTGTTACAAGTGCTTCTTTAAAAATTGCTGGAGATAAAATGGATGAAGAAATTATTCATTATATTAAAGAAAAATATAAATTGCTTATTGGAGATCGAACAGCAGAACAAATTAAAATTGAAATTGGTACTGCTGTAAAAGGTGCCAGAGAAGGCAAAACAATGGAGGTTAGAGGACGTGATTTAGTAACTGGTCTACCTCATACAATTGAAATTAGTGCTGATGAAACTGAACTAGCACTTAGAGAAAACTGTGCAACAATTGTAGGTGCTACAAAACAAGTATTAGAAAAAACGCCACCTGAACTTGCAGCAGATATTGTTAGCCGAGGAATTTTCTTAACTGGTGGTGGGGCTTTGTTACATGGATTAGATAAACTTTTAGAAATGGAATTAAATGTACCTGTTTTTGTTGCAGAAAATGCGTTGAATTGTGTTGCTGAAGGTTGTGGAATAATGCTTAACAATCTGCATTATGTAAAGTAGATTTAAACGATAAAAAACAAACTTAAAATTTTAGGTTTGTTTTTTTTTAAATGAGATTGTTTCAAAAAAAAAATATGCTATAATGAGTAAAATAGGAGGCGCATATATGAACACAGAAATAATGTTATCCTATATTGTAGCATTGATTATGTCATCATTATTAGTCCCAGTTGTAAAAAAGATGGGATTAAGTTTGGATATTATTGCTCATCAAAATAATCGAACCGTACATAATGGAAAAATAGTTCGAATTGGAGGGTATGCTGTATATATTACCTTTTTGATTTGTGCATTGATATTTTTAAAAACAGACCAACAGATTAATTCTATACTAATATCAAGTTCACTTATTTTTCTTGTAGGATTATATGATGATATGAATGATTTAAGTGCAAAATTAAAATTAGTTGTTGAATTAATTGCTGCAACCATTATTATTTTTTATGGCAATATACAATTGAAAGTAATAGATATGCCAGAAATTCCAGTTTATATATCTACAATTATTTCTGTTGTTGTTACATATGGGTGGATTGTTGGGATTACCAATGCAATGAATTTAATTGATGGATTAGATGGATTATGTGCAGGTATTGGAATTATTGTTTTATTTACAATTACATTTAGTAGTCTGTTTTTTGGAAGGACAGATATTGCGGCTTTATCATTATTATTAGCTGGATCAGTTTCGGGATTTTTAATCTATAATTTTTATCCAGCGTCCATCTTTTTTGGAGATAGTGGTGCATTATTTTTAGGATTTATGATATCTGTAATTTCTCTTTTAGGATTTGGTTATAAAAGTTCTGCTTTTTTTACATTAGGAGCTCCAATTATTGTATTAGCAGTACCTATTATGGATACAATCATTGCAATCATACGTCGAAAATTAAATCATAAAAAATTTTCAGAAGCAGATAAAGGTCATTTACATCATCAATTAATGTTTAATTTAAAGCTAGGACATCAAAAAAGTGTATTGATTTTGTATTTAGCAACATTTTTATTTTCATTATCATCATACTTATATTTATATGATAAGTTTTTAGCAATATTACTATTTGTAGTATTAATAGTATGTTTTGAGTTATTTGTAGAGTACACTCAAATGATAAGTAGAAAATATAGACCTATTCTTACAATCTTAAATATATTTATTAAGAGTGATAAGCTTCCAATTTTAAGTAGTCGACAATCAATTAAAGTGGATAAAATAGATAAAGGAGAGAACTTAACTATGAAAAAAACAAAAAATAAAAATAATAAAAAAGTATGGTATAGTATAATCGTAGCAATCGTATTGGTATTATTAGTAGGTGGAACGGTGATCTTTTTAAGGAATAAAAAAAGTGATACGCCTGTTGTTCCAACAGAGGAAACTATTTCTGATGTATATCCTTTGTCTAGTAATCCAACCCCTTTACTTAAAGAAACACATGATTTATTAATGCAAGCAAGAAATGAAAATAATAAAGACAAGGAAATGTCTTATGTAGCAGCATATTTCGCAACAGATTTTTTTACATGGTCAAATAAAACTAAAAGAGAGGATATTGGAGGAATTCTTTATGTTTTAGAAAATGTACGACAAGATTTTGCTGAATTTGCATTAAGAGATTATTACGCTGATTTTACAGAACTTCAATTAAAGTATAAACAAAGTGGATTACCTGAAGTAAGTGAATATATCATTAATTCAATAAAACCATCAGAATTAAAACTTCAAGTTCCAGGTTTTGAATCAGCAAAATGTTATGATATTGATTTAAATTTATC
>JAHHSU010000035.1 GCA_020025035.1 Thomasclavelia sp.
CTATAAAAAATAAACTTTTTTGTCTCTTAATTCCACTTTCTGCTTGCAATTCAGGTTTAATTTTTAAAATTCTATATTTTATAAACTTGTAAAATTACGGATAATTAGGTACAATAATACTAGAAAATAATAGGCAATTAATCTCCTTTGTGTCAATGTTATTCAAGGTTAGTTGTCCTTTTCTTTGTAATAAAGGAGCAAGAATATGATTAATGATACAATTGTTGCAATTGCAACTAGTAGATTAGAAGCAGCAATATCTATAATACGTATAAGTGGACAAAATGTTTTTGATGTAATGGATAAAATTTTTGCAAAAGATTTACGAAAGGTTCCAACAAGAACAATACATTATGGGTATATTAAAGATAATGGAGAAATTATAGATGAAGTTTTGGTAAACGTATATCATGGTAAACATACATTTACAGGGGAAAATATGGTAGAAATTAATTGTCATGGTGGAATATATATTACTAATAAAATATTAGAGTTATGTTTAAAAAATGGAGCAAGGATGGCAAATCCAGGTGAGTTTAGTGAAAGAGCTTTTTTAAATGGACGTATTGATTTAGCACAAGCAGAATCAATATCTGATTTAATTAGCGCAAAAACAAAAGAAGCAAGTAAGATTGCAATCAATGGAATACGGGGGAAAGTTTCAAATTTGATTGAAGAATTAAAGGAAGATCTTATTCAAATTATTACGCAAATAGAGGTAAATATTGATTATCCAGAATATGATGAAATAGAAGAATTAACTGCAACTTCTCTAATTCCTTTAACAAAAGATTTTATAACAAAGTTAGATCGTATTTTAGAAAATGCAAAGACAGGAAAATTAATTACAAATGGAGTTTCTACTGCAATTATTGGTAAGCCAAATGTAGGAAAATCAAGCTTATTGAATGCTTTATTGAAAGAAGATAAGGCAATTGTAACAGATATTGCAGGTACAACTAGAGATATCGTAGAAGGAAGTGTAAGTTTTGGTGGAATTGTATTAAATATTATTGATACAGCAGGAATTCGATCAACAGATGATATAGTAGAAAAAATAGGTGTAGAAAAATCAATACAAGTGCTACATCAAGCTGATTTGATTTTATTAGTCTTAGATGGAAGTCGTCCACTTGATGATCAAGATAAAGAGTTATTAGAATTAACTAATACAAATCATAGAATAATTGTAATTAATAAATGTGATCAAAAACAATGTATTGATATTGATGGTATTTTAATTAGTGCAAAAAACATGGATATTGAACCATTAGAACAAGAAATAAAGCAGATGTTTGATGTTGGCAAAATAATTCAAAAAGATGAAGCATTAATTTCTAATACACGACATATCTCACTTCTTGAACATGCAAAAATGTATACAACAAATGCAATTGAAGCAATGTATTCAAATACACCAAGTGATTTAATTGTTTTAGATTTGTATGATGCATGGAAAAATCTAAAAGAAATTTTAGGAGAAGATGCAAAAGAAGACTTTTTAGATGAACTCTTTCAACGTTTTTGTATAGGGAAGTAAAAAGCAAGGAAGAATGTGGCTAGTATATTGTTATTTTATAGGATATGTGATATATTGAAAGCAATTAAAAATTATATTAATTATTATTTAATAGTATAATTTTCTTAAATCTTAGCTTAATACAATGTTGTAGTATCATTGGTCAATATATAGCTAATTATTTGTCGCAATGATGAATTTGCGACATTTTTTTTGGAGGTAAATATGGTAAAGGTATTAAAGTTTGGTGGTAGCTCTGTTGCGACAATTAATAAAATTAAAGATATTGCTATGTACTTACAACATCGAGTTAAATCAGGTGAAAAATTAATAGTAGTTGTTTCTGCAATGGGAAAAACAACTAATCAATTAATAGAACAAGCATATAGTATAAGTAGAAATCCTAATTTAAGAGAGTTAGATCAACTTATTTCTATAGGTGAACAACAGACAATTGCATTACTTTCAATGGCACTAATAGATTTAGGAATGAATGCAGTATCATTAACTGGTCAACAAGCAGGAATTCAAACAAGGGGAAAATATACCAAAAGTATTATTCAATCAATTGATACCTCAAGAATTAATGAATTATTAAAAAAATGCGATGTTATATGTGTAGCAGGTTTTCAAGGTATGAATGAATATAACGATATCACAACATTAGGACGTGGTGGTAGTGATACTACAGCTGTAGCACTTAGTGCTTCATTAAATTGTGATTGTGAGATTTATACGGATGTAGATGGTGTCTATACAACAGATCCTAGATTATATCAAAATGCAAAAAAAATAGATGAAATATCTTATGAAGAAATGATGGAAATGTCTTCCCTTGGTTCTAAGATTATGGAAGTTAGAAGCGTTGAATTAGGTAACAAATATGGTGTAACTATTTATGTGGGAAAAACTTTATCAAATCAAAAGGGGACATATATTATGAAAAAAAATGATATGATGGAAGAAAAAGTTATTACTGCAGTAAGTGTATTAGATGATACAATTCAAGTGAAAATTGAATGTCTAAAAAAAGATGGAGATTTAATATGTAAAATATTTAAAATTATTTCATCTTATCAAATCAATATAGATATGATTAGTGAAGTTTTATTAGAAAATGAAATAAGAATTGGGTTTACGTGTTTAAAAGAAGATGAGTTTTTTTTAAATCAAGCAATTCAAGAGATACAACAAAAATATTCCACTATTAATATTGTAAAAACTAAAGGATTATCAAAAGTTTCATTAGTTGGTATCGGAATGAAAAATGCAATAGGAATTGCTTCTACAATTTTTAATTTATTAACGGATTTAAATATTCGTTTATATCAGGTTTCTACATCAGAAATTAGTATTTCTTATCTTGTAGAAAAAGAAGATACACAAAAATTAGTAAGTAAACTTTGTCAACAATTTGATTTATAAGGGGGAAAATATATGAGTACATTATTTCAAGGTAGTGGTGTAGCTTTAGTTACGCCAATGAATGAAGATGGGAGTATTAATTATAAAGAATATGAAGCATTAATTGAAAAAATGATTGATAATCATGTTCAGGCACTAATTGTTAATGGAACAACTGCAGAAACTCCTACGTTGAGTGATCAAGAATTAGAGCAGTTAATTATTAGAGCAGTTAAAGTTAATAAAAATAGAGTTCCTATTATTGTTGGAACAGGAAGTAATGATACAAAAAAGGCATTACAAAAATCGTTACGTGCTAAAGAATTAGGAGCTAACGCGTGTTTAATCGTTACTCCATATTATAATAAATCAAGTCAAAGAGGACTAATTGAACATTTTACGTATTTAGCTGATCATATTGGATTGCCAATCATTTTATATAATATACCAGGTCGAACAGGAGTTAAAATAAATGTAGAGACAGCTGTTGAATTATCTAAACATGAAATGATTGTAGGAATGAAAGAAGCAAGTGGAGATATGTCTTATGTAGTAGAAGTGATTAGTAAGACAAAAGATCAAGATTTTGCGTTATATTCAGGAGAAGATAATTTAATATTACCATTTATTGCATCTGGAGGAATGGGGGTAATTTCTGTATTAAGTAATATTTATCCTCGTGAATGTCAAATGTTATGTGATCAAATATTAAATGGAGAAATGAAAAAAGCTCAACAGTTAAGTACCGATTTAAATGAAGTATGTAATAGTTTGTTTTTAGATGTAAATCCTATTTGTGTAAAAGCAGCTTTAAATAGACAAGGAATGTGTAAAGAAGTATTACGATTGCCATTAGTAACCACAACAAAAGAGATAAAAAATAAATTATTTAATGCAATGGATAAATTTGAAAGAAAAGGATATTAAGTAAAATGAAAGTAATAGTATATGGATATGGATTAATGGGAAAAAAAGTATATCATTATTTAAAAGGTAATCCACAATTTCAAATAATAGGTGTAGTTTCTTCTCATTTTGATGATAGTGTAGAAGAAGATATGTATGACAATTTAGGAGCATGTCAACAAAAGGCGGATGTGATTATTGATTTTTCACATCCTAGTAATTTAGAGGATATATTAGAGTATGCATTAAAAAATAAAACAAAATTAGTTCTTGCAACAACGGGATATTCAAATGAGCAATTAAGTAAAATTAAGGAAGCTTCTAATGATATTCCAATATTTCAATCATATAATACATCATTTGGTATTCAAATAATGACGAAAGTTTTAAAAGGGATTACAAAAGAATTATTTGATAATGGATTTGATATTGAAATTGTAGAAAAACATCATTGTAAAAAAATAGATGCACCAAGTGGTACAGCAAAATTATTATATGAAGTGATGAATGAGGAAATAAAAGAATTAGATATCGTAAATGATCGTATGTCAATGCCAAAAAAAAGACAGCATCAAGATGTTGGAATTAGTGCAATTAGAGGTGGAACTATTTTTGGGGAACATGATGTTATATTTGCAGGAAATGATGAAATTATTGAAATTAAGCATACAGCGTTATCTAAAGAAGTGTTTGTTTTAGGTGCAATTCAAGCAACTAAAATGTTGAATGATAAAAAGAAAGGGTTATATACGTTAAAGACGTTATATTAGGAAAAAGTAATGTTTGTACAAACAAAGTATGCAACAATTGGTCATCATATTTTATACATAGATGATGTTTCTAGTTTGGACTTAGTTAAAAAGTATGGTACTCCTTTATATGTGATGTCAGAAGGTCATATTAGAGATCAGTTAGAATTAATAAAAACTAAGATGATGGATAAATATGAAAATACTTTACCTTTATTTGCTTCAAAGTCATTTAGTTGTATTGCAATGTATAAACTTGTACAAAGTTATGGAATTGGAATTGATTGTGTCTCAGCAGGAGAAATTTCAATTGCTTTAAAAGCTGGGTTTAATCCTCAAAAAATATATTTCCACGGAAATAATAAATCGCCAGAAGAAATCGAATATGCAATCAAAAATGGTGTAGAAAATTTTGTGATTGATAACTTTTATGAAATAGAACTTATTGGAAAAGTTACAAAAAAATTGTCTAAAACAATTAATGCAACAATACGTATAGTTCCAGAGATTAGTGCAGGAGGACATCAATATATTCAAACTGCAACGCAAGATACAAAGTTTGGTTTTTCCACTTATGATGGTACGTATTTAAAAGCAATCAAAGAAATATTAAAACATCACTATATTCACTTTGAAGGAATACATTGTCATATTGGTTCACAAATATTTGATATATTAAAATACGAAAAGACTGTTCAAAAAATGGTAAGTTTTGCTTATGAAATATATGATCATTTTGGTATAGTAATTTCAAAACTAAATGCAGGCGGAGGATATGGTGTAGCATATACAAAAGAAGACAAACCACTAGATTTTGAAGTTATTACATCAAAAATTATGGAAATTATTCAAACAGGATTTCATCAAAGAAATTGGCCAATGCCAATGGTTTTGATAGAACCAGGTAGATTTGTTGTTGCAAATGCTGGAATTACCTTATATACAGTAGGTTCATCCAAAAATATTCCTGGTATTAAAAAATATATAAGTGTAGATGGTGGAATGACAGATAATTTAAGAGTAGCATTATATCAAGCTAAATATGATGCTATTATCGCAAATAAAGCAGATTTTGTAAAAGATACAACAGTATGTATTGCAGGAAAGAATTGTGAATCTGGTGACATTTTGATTCATGAAATAGAATTACCTGATCCTAAACCAAATGATATACTTGCAATGTTTTCTACAGGAGCATATCATTATTCAATGAGTAATAATTATAATCAATTATTAAAACCACCTGTTGTTTTTACATATCAAGGAAAAGACAGATTAGTAGTAAGAGGACAAACGTATGATGATTTAGTTAGATATGACGTAGATGTATAAATTGTTTTTGGATAAAAAAGGAGTTGAAAATAATGATTCTAAGCGGAAAAGTAATTTCTACTAAAATAAAAGATCAATTAAAAGTAGAAGTTGATCAATTAAAAAAACAACATAAAAGAGTCCCTAAATTAGCTGTAATAATTTTGGGAAATAACATGGCAAGTTTAACGTATGTTAAAAATAAAGAAAAAGGATGCCAGTATATTGGAATAGATTCGTTAAAGATTTCATTAGATGAAAATATTAGTGAAACTGATTTAATTGAAGTAATTGAAGAATTAAATAAGGATAATAGCGTAGATGGGATATTAGTACAACTTCCTTTACCAAAACATATAAATGAAAGAAAAATTATTGAAAAAATAGATTATTTAAAAGATGTAGATGGGTTCCATCCAATGAATATTGCAAATTTATTTTTAGGTACTCCAACTATGTTACCATGTACTCCTTATGGGATAATGGAATTACTTCATGATATTAATTACGATTTAACTAGTAAAGAAGTAGTAGTAATAGGTAGAAGTAATATTGTAGGAAAACCAATGGCATTACTTGGTTTAATGAATAATGCTACAGTTACTATTGCTCATAGTAAGACTAAAAATTTAAGGGAGATTACTAAAAAAGCAGATGTATTAATTGTAGCAATTGGAAAAGCAAAATTTATTGATGAAACGTATCTTAAAGATGGTGTAGTTGTAATAGATGTTGGGATTAATAAAGATGAAAACCAAAAGTTATGTGGAGATGTTGATTTTGAATCATGTTTATTAAAAGCAAGTGCAATTACACCAGTTCCAGGAGGCGTAGGACCAATGACTATTGCGATGTTATTAAAAAACACATTAGAAGCATATAAAATGAGGGAAAATAATGGAATATAAATTATACGATATAGTAGAAATGAAAAAACAACATCCATGCAAAAAATCAACAAAATGGCAAATTACTCGTGTAGGAGTAGATATTAAAATTAAGTGTTTAGGATGTGGTGCAATTATCATGTTTCCTAGAAGAGAATTTGAAAAGAAATTAAAAAAAGTAGTAGAATCTAATATAGAAAAAAACAATTGAAAAAAATGACAATACTTTGGTAGAATAGAAAAGAAGAAGGAGTGATAAAAATGGCCTTAACTGCAGGAATTGTAGGGTTGCCTAATGTAGGAAAATCTACATTATTTAATGCAATTACAAATGCACAAGTTGAAGCAGCAAATTATCCATTTGCAACAATAGATCCAAATGTAGGAGTAGTAGAAGTACCAGATTATCGTTTAGATGAACTTACAAAACTTGTACAGCCTAAAAAAACTGTTCCAACAACATTTGAATTTACTGATATTGCAGGATTAGTTAGAGGTGCATCTAAAGGAGAAGGGTTAGGAAATAAATTTTTAGCTAATATCCGTGAAACTGATGCGATTTGTCAAGTTGTACGTTGTTTTCAAGATAAAGATATTACTCATGTAGACGGAGATGTTAATCCAGTAAGAGATGTGGAAACAATTAATTTAGAATTAATATTTGCAGATTTAACAACAGTAGAGAATCGAATTTCAAAATTAGGAAAAAAAGCAAAATCAGGAGATAAAGATGCAAAAATAGAAGTAGAAATTTTAGAAAAAATTAAAGCAACATTAGAAGCAGAAAAACCTGTACGTTCTTTAGATTTTTCTAAAGAAGAACTAGATTATGTAAAACAATATTCATTGCTTACTTTAAAACCAATGATATATGTAGCAAATTTAGGCGAAGATGATTTAGAAAACCCAGATGCAAATCCTTATTACCAAGAACTAGTTGCATATGCAAATAATGAAGGTGCAAAAGTAGTATGGATATGTGCAAAAATCGAAGCAGAACTAGCTGGGCTTGATTTAGAAGAAAAACAATTATTTAAGGAAGAATTAGGGATTAAGGAAAGTGGATTAGATCGATTAATTAAAGAAGCTTATGCGTTACTTGGATTATGTACGTATTTTACTGTTGGTGTTCAAGAAGTAAGAGCATGGACGTTTAAAAAAGGAATGCTTGCCCCAGAGATGGCTGGAGTTATTCATAGTGATTTTCAAAGAGGTTTTATTAAAGCTGAAACATATAGTTATGATGATTTAATTGAATATGGCAGTGAACAGGCATTAAAAGATGCTGGAAAAATTAGACAGGAAGGAAAACAATATATTGGTCAAGATGGAGACATTATGTTGTTTAAATTTAATGTTTAATGAAGGAATTTATTAGAAAAGTTCTTCTAGCTATATGTGTGTGTATATTTTTATTTTCTAGCTTTCATTTATTTATGATATTTAAAGAATATTATGATATTGATCAAAACAATCAAATGATTAAAGAAGAAGTAACAACAATTGAAAAAGAAAAGTTTCAAGTGGACTTTAATGCATTAAAACAAATTAATGATGAAGTTATTGGTTGGTTAAATATAGAAGGTACGGATATTTCTTATCCGATATTACAACATGATAATAACGAATATTATTTACACCATAATTTACAAAAAGAAGATTCAAGAGCAGGTGCTATCTTTATTGATTGTTTAAATGGTCAAGATTTTAATGATTTTAATACTATAATTTATGGTCATAATATGAAAAATGGAAGTATGTTTGGACAACTAAAAAAATATAGAAATTCGACATATTATCAAGAACATCCTTATATTGATATTTATCAAGTGGACGGAGTACAAAAAAGATATCAAATCTTTTCTGCTGGACAAATTGATGTTGAAACAACAAAAACGTATTTGATTAATACAGTTAATCCAAAAGAAAAACAGGAATTTATAGAAGAAGCAAAAAATAGAACACCTTATCCAATAGATGTGGACGTAAGTGAAGATGATAAAATTATAACATTGTCTACATGTGTTCCGTCTGGAAATGAAAAATATCGTTATGTAGTTAACGCAAAATTAGTGGAAACAATTCTTGAATAAAATAGGAGATATTTGATGGTATCCCATTATAGCAGAAAAACAATTTTGATATAGTGGGATTTAAAATATCAATGAAAAAAACCATTCACTACATGAAAGGTGAATGGGATAAAAAAATGATTAATTTTATTTATAAAAGAATATATGTAGATAGTTATCGTGGACGATATTTTTTTATTTTTCTTTTAAATTTATAGTATTGACGCAAACAAATAAGCAAAATAAATAGAATTATGATAATTTTTAATAGAAGAATAGGAATTGATAGATCTTTTTTTAATGGTGATAAAAGAGTAATATTACTTGAAGTAATAACATGGTCGTCTTGGATAAAATCAATATTTCCAATGACAGATCCAACTTTTGTATCTTTTGTAATTGTATCAGTAGAAATTTTAGTAGTTACTGGATATTCATTTGTATCATTATATACTAGTATATGATCTGGGACATTTATAGAATAGTAATTTTTGTTTTTAAATAAATAATTCTTTGGTGGTGAAATAGTTGGAATATCTAATGGTAATGTGTTAGTAGCAAGAGCAGTATAATGTGTAAATGCATAATTAAATAGTGTTTTTGTATCATTATATCGTCCAATTTTATCATTACCACCAAAAACTGTTACAATGATATTTTTGTCATCTTTACTAGCATAACTTACTTGAGTTTGTCCTGCTTCAACAGTATATCCTGTTTTAGATGCTAATATACCAGGTACATATTGATCTGTATCTTCAAGTAATGATCGATTAGTACCATGTAGGTATCTAGTTTCGTTAGTTATGTTAGTTGGTGGTATTTCGTAATATGTAGAAGATAAAAATTTTAAAAATGAATCATATTTAATACCTTCTTTCATGATTAAAGCAAGATCGTAAGGAGTGGTATAGTGATTAGGATCATGTAATCCATTAGCATTTACAAAATTAGTATTATTTGCACCTAGTTCTTTTGCTTTTTTTGTCATTAGTTTTGCAAATTCATCTAAACTACCTGAAACCGCTTCTGCTAAACCATTTGCTGCATCATTTGCAGAAGTAATACTTGTTGCATATAATGCTTGTTCAACAGTAATTTTTTCATTTTCATTTAATGCAATATGAGAAGATCCAAATTCTAATTCATGTGTAGCGGCATAGGACATAGTAATCGTATCATTTAGATTCAAATTTTCTATTGCAAGTAAAATTGTCATGATCTTTGTTGTACTTGCAGGATATACCTTGTCGTTACCGTTTAAAGAATACAAAACATTTCCTGTATCAGCATCCATAATTAATGCTGAGTGTACGGTTGTTAAGGAAGGAGCATCATTGATTGTAGCATAGGGATGAATAGCGCTTGTGATGAAGGTAATAACAAATATAATAATAAATGTAATTTTTTTAAACATAAAACTCCTCCTTATAAAATAGATATACTATAAAATTATAGTATATTTATATATTTGTCTAGTATTTTTCATAATGAGATTATTGAAATAAGGATAAAAAGTTTTAGTTTAGATAGTCTGATTTGTTTTTGTATTTATTTAAAGTATCTAAATTGTATTGTGTACTAACATAAGGATTGCCATCTACTGTATATGTTACTGAATCAATATCATTAATATTTAGTAGGATTGTTTTTGATAATCCATCTAGTACTGCTGTTTCCAAGAAGTTTCCAGCAGTGATAATATTATAGGTTTTTTTGGTAAGGTCAATATGTGCCATATGATTTTCATCAATAAACACATCATTATATGAAAGCTGAATGGTAGAATCAATATCAAATTTTAGTAAATATGTTTTAAAATATGTTTGTACAATAGAGTGGACGTCAGGCTCTTTATTAAAGGATACAATGTGTTCTTCTTGACTAAAATCATTATTATCTAAATGATTAGGAAGGGTAGTATACATTACAACTTCAATCGCTTTTTCTTCTTTTAGTGAATGATTATCTAGTACATTTGTTTTTGAACATCCACTAATAAGTATACAAATAAATAACAATAATAATTTATTCATGATTTGCCCCCTTTTATAAAGTAAATAAATTAAAGAAAGGAAATAAAATATGAAAGTATATCAAAAAAATGATGATTATTCCTATACGTTAGGAGTCTTTCCAACGATACAATTATTAAAAAGTAAACCAATGCATGTAAAAAAGGTGATTATTAGTAGTATATCCAACCAAAACTCTGGTATACCTATTATCAAAGAATTATGTAATAAATATCATATTTTAATTGAAATAAGTGACAAATCAATTCATAAGCTAAGTAAAAAAGGTAATTGCTTTGCAATAGGTGTATTTACAAAGTATCCAATGAAAGTAGATAATGAAAATCATGTTGTTTTAGTTAATCCTAGTGATATGGGAAATATGGGAACAATTATTCGAACAATGGTTGGATTTAATTATAAAAATTTAGTAATTATTAGACCGGGTGTAGATGTATTTGATCCAAAAGTTATACGGGCATCTATGGGGGCAATATTTGATTTAAATATTGAATATTATGATTCATTTGAAACCTATAACAATCAATTTCTACACCATAAAAAATATCCATTAATGTTAAAAGGGGCTAAAAATATTCATCAAATACAAGTATGTAATGAAAATAAACATTCTATAATTTTTGGTAATGAAAGTAGTGGACTATCAGATGAATATTTACAATACGGAAAAAGTATATTTATTCCACACAGTAGTGAAATAGATTCGTTAAATTTACCTATGGCAGTAGGAATTACTTTAATGCATTTTTCTAAACATAATTTTGAAAAAATGAATGCATTAGTGTTTTCAAATTATAATGAATAAATAATAAGGATATTAAAACAAGTAGTCTATCTTGATTTTCAAAAAAATCAATGATATAGTTACAATGGTAGAAAAACAGATATTTTAAAAGGAGATGTAAAAAATGAATAAAAAAAATATATATGTTGGATTGTGTGTTGCAAGTGTATTGCTTACAGGATGTTCAGGGAATAGCAAAAAAAATAGTGTTGATAATCCAAGCCAAGAAACAACAGAGGTATCTTCAACATGGTATCAAAAGCCAATTGAATTTAATGAAAAATCAATTACTTTTCCAGCTACATTAGCAGATATACAAAAACAAGGATTCACGTTTGTTTCTAAGCCTAGTAAAACTAAATTAGATAAATATGAATCAGATGGTGGATTGATGGAAAATGAAAAAGGAGCAATGATTTTTGTAGAATATGAAAATCCTACAAAAAAAAGTTTGAAAATAGAAAAAGCTTCAATTACAGGTTTTTCTATTTCAGTAAATGATATTCAAGATGCAAATGTAGTATTACCAAGTGGAGTACATTTTGGAGATACTAAGGAAAGTGTTGTTGCAATTTATGGAGAGCCATCAAATACATATGATGCAAAAGAATCTGATGAAGGTCAAGTTTCATTTTCAAGGGTAACATATAATCAAGATTATAATGATATGGATTTAACATTTGAAGATAATAAATTAACAGATTTTAATTTAAGAATGTTTGTAGAACAAGAAATGGATTAATCCTTTATAGCAGATAGATATTTCTAATATAACTTAATTATATAGATGATGTAATATTTAAGTATAATCAGTTTTATGATCACTAAAAGTATAGTGATCATTTTTTTATATAAAAATTAATTAAATATGTTGTAAAAAAACTATGAAGTAAAAGTAGTTAATAAATATATAAATTATTATCATAATGTAAGAATACAGGCAAAAACAAAATGGATGACTCCTGTTAAATACAGAGAAACATCCATATGCATTGCCTAATTCATAAATTTATGTGTCCAGGATTCTGGGTACATATCAGAAATGGACCAGAACTTTAGAAATACAAGGAAACGATGCCTTAAGACATAAACCACAAAATAAATATTGGTCACCAGATGATAAGCTAGAACTTGTTTCAAAAGTATTAGCTGGTGCTTCTATTATGTCTACAGCTCTTAATGCAGGTATCAATGAAGGAATGTTGCATCAGTGGGTTCAAAAATATAAAGAATTTGGATATAATGGTCTTGTAGTAAAAACTAAAGGAAGAAAATCAAAGGTATCCAAAATGAAAAAGAAAACAACTAAACCTAAAGAATTAAATGAATCTAAACGTGAAGAATTAATACGTTTAAGAGCAGAGATTGAATACATCAAGACAGAGAATGAATTAATTAAAAAAAAATAGCCTTGAGGCAAGAAAAGGAAGCTGCGCGTCTCAAGGCGAAAAAGCAGAGATTGTCAAAAAACTTAGAGAAGAAGGATATAAACTGAGTTATCTCCTTAAAGCTATGGATCTAGCTAAATCTACATATTACTTTGAAAT
>JAHHSU010000036.1 GCA_020025035.1 Thomasclavelia sp.
TACAAAATCATAAAGGAGACCTCATATGAATATTATAACAGAAGAAATGCGTTACCGTCAAAAATTATGTGAATATGCTATGCGTTATGGAGTTATAAAAGCTGCAAGACGATATCAAACCAATAGACAGTTTGTTTATAGACAACTAGAGAAGTATGATAGAACTGTTAGAAGTCTGGTGCTTTGATTTAGAAAACCAAAAAATAGTTCTAATGCACATACTAATGAAGAACTTTAATTTATTCAAGGTTTGCTTAAACGTAATGGAATGTGTGGATTAGCCAAAGAATATGTTAGACGTAAAAGTAAAGGATATAGAGTTTTGATAGTATGTGTAGGCAGATACGAAAGAACGAATATACAAAATATCATAAAATAAACGGAGAATATTTTGGATGTAAAGTACAAATAGATATTAAATACATACTAAATAAGTATGTAAAAATCAATCATGTAGAAATAAATATTACCCAATAACATTGATAGGTAAATACTTTTCAAAAGTGTAACATATGTGTTGACAGCTAAGAATTTTAGTATACCTTTTTTGGTGATTGTTCTTTGCTTAACTTATGAAATTTGATATAATAATGCAATGAACGGAGTGAGAATATGTCACAGGAAAGAGTAAAATATTTAACAGATCTTTTAAACAAATATAATTATGAATATTATGTACTAGATCATCCTACAGTACCAGATTATGAATACGACAGATTAATGCAAGAACTAATCCAATTAGAACAACAAAATCCTAATTGGTTAAAACCCTCTTCTCCTTCACAAAGAGTAGGAGGACAAGTATTAGATTCGTTTAAAAAGATTACACATCGTAAAAGTATGCTTTCTTTAGGAAATGTATTTTCTAAAGAAGAAATTATTCAATTTGATAAAAAAATTAAAGAATCACTTGCTTCAACAGTTGAATATGTTTGTGAACTAAAAATAGATGGATTAGCTGTTTCCTTAGTTTATGAAAATGGAGAATTAGTTTATGGTGCAACTCGAGGAGATGGAAAGATTGGAGAAGATATAACACATAATGTTAAGACAATTAAATCTATTCCGCTTTCTATTCCTTATAAAGGTTACCTAGAAGTGCGTGGTGAAATATACATGCCAAAAAGTTCTTTTGAAAAATTGAATTTTGAAAGAGAACAAGAAGGGTTAGAGTTATTTGCTAATCCAAGAAATGCAGCAGCTGGAAGTGTTCGACAACTCGATTCAAGTATAGTTGCAAAGCGTCAATTAGATGCATTTTTATATATGGTTCCAGATGCAATGGATTATGGTTTAAAAACTCATAGTGATGCAATAAAGTGGATTAGTGAATTAGGATTTAAAACTAATCCTCTAGCTAGAGTATGTTCTAATGTACAAGAAGTCATCTCTTATGTAGATGACTACACTGAACAAAGAAATCATTTAGGCTATGAAATAGATGGGATTGTGATAAAAGTAAATGATTTAAATTTGCAAGAAAATATTGGTTTTACTGCAAAAACTCCTAAATGGGCAACAGCTTATAAATTTCCAGCACAAGAAGTTGTAACAAAATTAAAAGATATTGTATTTACAATTGGTAGAACAGGACAAATTACTCCTAATGCATTATTAGAACCAGTAAGAGTTGCTGGAAGTCTAATTAGTAAAGCATCTCTTCATAATGAAGATAATATACTTTTAAAAGATATTCGTATTGGAGATGATGTAATTATTAGAAAAGCAGGAGACGTAATTCCTGAAGTTGTAGGACCAATCAAACAAAGACGTACTGGAAATGAAAAAAAATTTAAAATGATAAGTGTGTGTCCAACATGTGGCAAACCACTTACTCGTCATAATGATCAAGTCGCTTATTTTTGTGAAAATCCAGAGTGTGAGTCTAGAAATATAGAAAAGATTATTCATTTTGCATCTAGAGATGCAATGAATATAGAGGGAATGGGCGAAAAAGTAGTTGAACAATTTTATAGTGAAGGATTTGTTCAAAATATTATAGATATTTATGATTTAAAAAATAAACGATTAGCAATGATGGAAATAGAAGGATTTGGAAAAAAATCTGTTGAAAATATTTTAAATGCTATTGAAGCTAGTAAGCAAAACTCATTAGAAAAGTTATTGTTTGGATTAGGTATTCGAGGTGTTGGTGAAAAAATGGCTGATGTTTTAGCTAAGCATTTTGGAACTATAGATGCTTTAATGAAAGCAAATACTTCAACATTATTAGAAATAAATGATATTGGAGAAATATTATGTAATTCGATATTAGCTTATTTTCAAAAAGGTGAAAATTGTCAGTTAATTTCTAATTTAAAAGCATCAGGTGTTAATATGAAATACTTAAAAGAAACTGTAATTATGAATGAAACTTTATTTTTGAATAAGACTGTTGTGGTCACTGGAACGTTAACTCATTTTAATCGAAATCAAATCAAAGAAACATTGACTTTATTAGGAGCAAAAGTAACAAATTCAATTTCTAAAAATACAGATTTTCTAATTTGTGGAAGGGATGCAGGAAGTAAACTTGAAAAAGCAAAGCAATTAGGAATAACTGTGTTATCAGAAGAACAATTCATGGAGGAGGCAAATCTATGAAATTAAAGATAATAACTGTTTTATTAGCTTTTGTTTTATTAGTAAGTGGTTGTCAAAAAGTAAAAGAAACCGTTGATATTGAAGCATCTAAGGAAGATGTAATTACAAATTCATTTGCTGACAATTATTATGATATTGTAAGTAGTACACCTAGTGCAATTCGTGAAAGAGTTTATGGTAATCTTGCTTCAAATGAAGATGATTATAAAACAGTAGGACGAGGATTACAATTATTATCATTAAACTACTTTTCAAATAAAGAACATTTAATTAGGGAAGGGAGTTTTACTACTCCTAAGGATTATCAAGAATTATTATTAAGAGGTAAAGATTATCCTTATTCAATTCAAATTCCTAACGGGACTACAGTAGACGGAGTAGAAACATCAGATGGTTCTAGTGAACAAGATGCAACAAAAATTAAAACACCAGTATTATTTGATACAATGTATCAGCAAGATTACGTGAAGAAAAATGATAATGGTTATCAACTTGCTGGAATATCTGTTGCTTTAGTCTTGTCCCCTGAATATTACGCGGATTTAAATGGTTCCAAAGCATTAAGTCCAACAGATTTTAGTGATGAAACAATTCAAACGTATAGTAAAAGAGCAATTGAGTTAACTTACCAGTATTATAAAGAAACATACAGTGATTTAGCAGACGTTCCAATGTTGATTTGTGTTTATCAATTAGCAAAATCTACTGATGAAGTTAGTGGACATTATATTTATAGTTGTTATTGTGATAATTCTATAGGAGATATTAAGTCAGTGGATGAAGATACAGTAATTTTTACTAGCGAAGATGCAAGAAAATTAGATTCAGTAACCTATGATGAATTTGTCTTGATTAAAGAAAAGGTGAAAAATTTTGCTACTGAAGCTGTTGGAATGATTGGAACTGCAAAATATCAGGACCAAAAGATACAAAGTATGATGATTGAATTAAATTTAAATACAAAAACATATACTGAAGAAATTGCCATTATGAATTATCTTGCAAATTTGTTAGATACAGGATTTACTACTGATTTTTATATAAAGGTTAATGTAAATTCTCAAGATAACCCAACGGGAACGATTATTAAGGAAGCTGGTCAAAAAGCAAAAAGCTATTTGGATTATTAGGAAGGATGTTATAAAAATGGAAACCAAAGAAATGTTAAAAGAATTAGGAAGAAAAACAATGTTTGACATATCAGATGATGAAATGCCCGCATTAGTTGAAGAGTATGAAATCTTTATGAATCATGTTAAGTTATTAGAACAAATTGATACTACTGATGTAGATATCATGGCATATCCTTATGAAATAGAAAGTACTTTTTTAAGAGAAGATCAAGTAACGAATACAAAAGATGTTAGTGAGATTTTAGTAAATGCTCCAAGTGTACAAGATCATCAAATTAAAATGCCAAAGGTGGTGGGATAAATGTATGGATTAGGGATTGTTGAATTTCATAATAAAGTAAAATCAGGACAATTAAATATTGATGAATATTATCAAGAATTGTTTGTACAAGCCAATATACAACAAAATAGATTAAATGCTTTTACAAATATTACTAAAGAACATGTAGAGAAACGATTAAAGGATTTTCATTTTGATCCAAATAATATGTTAAGTGGGGTTGCTTATGTAGCAAAAGATAATTATTGTACTAAAGGAATTAAAACTACTGCTTCTAGTCGAATGTTAGAAAATTATTGTCCTATTTATGATGCAGAAGCAATTACACGTTTAAATACTCAAGGATGTATGATGATTGGAAAAGCTAGTATGGATGAATTAGCTATGGGAGGAACTAATAAATCTGCGTTAACTGGACCGGTATCTAATCCTCATCATGTTGATTGCATTGCTGGAGGATCATCTGGAGGAAGTGCTGCAATTGTAGCTAGTGGATTAGTTCCATTTTCACTTGGAAGTGATACTGGGGATTCTATTCGTAAACCTGCTGCTTATTGTGGAGTTGTAGGATTTAAACCAACATGGGGAAGAATTTCTCGTTATGGAGTGATTCCATATGCATCAAGCTTAGATACACTTGGAATGTTTACAAGAAGTATTGAAGATGCAGCTATTGTTTTAGAAGCGTTATCAGGAAATGATCGTAAAGATATGACATCTAGTGAACTAGTAGTACCTTCTTATTATCAAAATTTAACAAGTGATGTACAATCATATAAGGTTGCAATTATTCAAGAAGTATATGATCAAATAACAAACACACAAATTAAAGCAAATTTTGATCACATTATTGAAAAGATGAAAAATATGGGAGTAGAAGTAAAGTTTGTTTCATTTAATTCAACTTTGTTAAAGGCTTTATTACCAACTTATACCATCATTGCAAATTCTGAGGCAACAAGTAATCATGCTTGTTTAGATGGAGTAAAGTATGGTACACGAGTAGAAGCTAATACACCTGATGAAGTAATGATTGCTTCTAGAACCAATGGATTTGGAAATCATATTAAACGTCGATTTATTTTAGGAAATCTTGCATTATCATCTAAAAATCAAGAAAAAATGTTTAGAAAAGCACAAAGAGTTAGAAGACTTATTGTAGAAGAACTAAATCAATTATATAGAACATTTGATTTAGTTATATTACCATGTTCAGGAAGTGTAGCTCCTAAGATAAAAGATGAGCAGACAAATCGTTTAACAGATGAATACTTAATATTAGAAAATCATTTAATTTTAGGGAATTTTTCTGGTTGTCCTAGTTTAACAATGCCTTGTGGAATGATAGACGAATTACCAATTGGAATAAATATTATGGGTAAATTATTTGAAGAACAAACTGTATTAAATATGGCGTACGCTTTAGAAAAAGAAATTAATTTTAGTCAAAAATATGTAAAGGGGGATGAATAATGAATTTTGAAGTGATTATTGGATTAGAAGTACATTGTGAGCTTACAACTAATTCCAAAATGTTTTCTGCTTCTCCTGTTTCTTTTGCAATGCCTTCTAATACAATGGTTAATGAAGTGGATTTAGGATGTACAGGTACATTACCAGTATTAAATAAAGCTGGGGTAGAATATGCATTACGTGTATGTCATGCATTAAATATGGAAATTGATGATTTAGTATGTTTTGATCGTAAAAATTATTATTATTCAGATTTACCAAAAGGATATCAAATCACTCAAGATCGTCGTCCTATAGGCAAAAACGGAAGTATTAAAGTAGAAGTGGACCAAGAGATAAAAGTTGTTGAAATAGAACGTTTACATATGGAAGAAGATACTGCAAAACAAGTACATTATGATGATTATACATTAATTGATTATAACCGTGCAGGGATTCCATTAATTGAAATCGTGACTAAACCTTGTATTCGTAGTGGAAAACAAGCTGCAGCTTATTTAGAAAAGCTTCGTTCTATCTTCTTGTATACAGGAGTGAGTGATGCAAAGCTTGAGGAAGGATCTATGCGTTGTGATGTGAATATTTCCTTACGTCCTTATGGTAGTGATCAGTTTGGGGTGAAAACCGAAATCAAAAATCTAAATTCTATTTCAAATGTTCAAAAGGCAATAGAATTTGAAGTAAGTAGGCAAGAAAAGATTCTATTAATGGGTGGAAGTATACAACAAGAGACTAGAAGATATGATGAATCATTAAAAGAAACAGTTTTAATGCGTTTAAAAGGAGATGCTGTAGATTATAAGTATTATCCTGAACCAAATATTTTACCAATACGTTTAGATAAACATTGGATTCAACAAATTAAGGAATCATTACCTGAAATGCCTGAACAAAGAATTGAAAGATATGTAAATACATATCATTTACCATTAGTTGATTCTAAAATTTTAGTTCAAACTAAAGAAATTTCAGATTATTTTAATGAAGTAGTTCAATATACTGATGAATATAAACTAGCATCTAATTGGATGTTAGGAGAAGTAATGGCATATTTAAATAAGAATGATATGCAAATTCATGAAATAGCAATGTCTCCCCAATTTTTAGCTAAAATGATTAACTTGATAGTCGATGAAACGATTTCAAGTAAACAAGCAAAAAAAGTTTTTGATATATTAATGAAAGAAGGAAAAGATCCTGAAATTATTATTGAAGAAAACCATATGAAACAAATTTCCTCTGATGAAGAAATTCGTAAAATTGTATGTGAGATATTAGAAGCAAATCCTCAATCTATAGAAGACTTTAAAAATGGTAAGGATAGAGCTGTTGGATTCTTAGTTGGACAAATTATGAAGAAAACAAATGGACAAGTAAATCCTACAAAAACAAATAAAATATTAATGGAGGAATTAAAATCTGTAATATCATAATAAGTATTACAGATTTTTACATAAGATGAGTTGATTTGAATATTTATAAATTGCCAAAATAGCAATTGTTTTAATTATTGATAATCATGATCATATGTTGTAAAATAGTGGAAAAGGAGGATTATAATAATGAAAAAACATTTTTTATTGTTAGTGATATTTACTTTTTTAATATGTGGATGTACACAACAAACAAAAGGAATTACTATTGATGATGCAAAGCAAATTGCGCTTAATGAAGTAGCAGGTGAAGTAGTTAGCGAAAAAAAAGACAGAGTTTCTGGAAAAGATACTTATCAATTTTCGATTACTGATTTAGATGGTGTAACATATCGAATTGTTGTTGATGGAAAAGATGGAACAATTATAGAAAAAGAAAAACAAAGTATTAATCCAACTAATTCTGTAGATACATCAAATAATGATTCTTCAAATGCTACTAATACTAATGAGAACGCAGGTGGGAATCAAACAACTCCAACCAATCCAACTACAGCATCAAATGATATTATTAGTACTGAAGAAGCTAAAAATATAGCGATAAATAAAGTTGGTGGTGGAACAGTAACAAAAATTGAATTTGATAGAGATTCATATTTTCCAAAATATGAAATTGAGGTAGTAAATGGTACAAAAGAATATGATATTGATATTAATGCTACAACAAGAGAAATATTAAAATACGAAGAAGAAAGTATTTTTTAAAGAGAATCTAACTTTTTAGATGAATAGTACTACAACAATTAACCTTATTAATGTATTCTAAAAAGTTACATATTAAAGGAAGTAAAAAGTAGATATTTTTGCTAGTTTTATTTAATCATGAATTTATTATTTAAGAACTAGGATATATTACTGGTGACTAAGAGTATTATTTAAAAGTTGAACTAAATTAGTTCACTTTTAAATATATGTCATCGTTTTAAGTCATAACAATAGATAATTAATAGGAATAAATCAGAAGATTTTAAATTTGTTTTTAATAAGGTAAAGAAATTTGAAATTTTCTAGAAAAGGGGTAGTGTAATGGAAGAGTATCTAAAAATGTGTAAAGAAATTCTTGAACATGGTGATGACAGACAAGATCGTACGCAAACTGGAACCCGTAGTATTTTTGGATATCAAACTAGATATAATTTGCAAGATGGTTTTCCACTTTTAACGACAAAAAAAATGTTTATTCGTCCCATTGCAGAAGAATTATTGTGGTTTATTAAAGGAGATACTAATATAAAATATTTAGTAGATAGAAATGTTAAAATTTGGAATGAATGGCCATATGAGAAATTTAAGAAATCTCCTGATTATACAGGTGAATCAATGGATGAGTTTGTTGAAAAAATAAAAAATTTACCTTTAGAAGATCAATTTGTACAAAAATATGGAGATTTAGGTCCTGTTTATGGAAGACAGTGGCGTAATTTTAACGATGAAGGAATTGACCAAATACAACAATTAGTTGATGGATTAATTCATAATCCATTTTCAAGAAGACATATCATATGTACATGGAATCCTTGTCAAATCGATCAAATGGCATTACCACCTTGTCATGCGTTTTTACAGTTTTATGTATCAAGTGATAAAAAGTATTTGTCATGTCAATTGTATCAACGTAGTGCTGATATCTTTTTAGGAGTTCCTTTTAATATTGCTTCTTATGCTTTATTTACTAGTATGCTAGCACAAGTATGTGGTTATGAGGCTAAAGAATTTATTCATACGATTGGGGATGCACATATCTATCAAAATCATTTTGATGTTGTAAAGGAACAAATTACTCGAAAACCATATCCAAAATGTCATTTGGTATTAAACAAGGATATTAAATCTATTTTTAATTTTACAATCGAAGATATTAAAATAGAAGATTACCAAAGTCATGGGAAACTAGTAGGAAAGGTAAGTGTATAATGATTTATTTAATTGTAGCATTAGATGATCAATATTTAATAGGAAATAACTTATCATTAAATGGGATTCCTTGGCATAATAAAGAAGATTTACAGCATTTTAAAGAAACAACTATAAATCAAACAATTGTAATGGGTAGAACTACATTTGAAGCAATAGGAAAACCGCTACCTAATCGTCAAACAATTGTAGTTAGTCAACGAGGGTTTAGATACGATGAACCAAATGTAATAGTATGTAATGATTTAATACAATTGATTAAATCATACAAGCAACAAAATAAAGACTTATATATATGTGGTGGTGCTTCTATTTACCAACAATCACTTCCATATGTAGATGAAATGATTGTATCTAGAATTCCTGGAGTACATGATGGTGATACTTTTTTTCCTGATTTTAGTACGTTGCATTTTTATTGCGATAAAATAAAACATTATCAAACATTTAATGTAGAAATATATAGGAGAGATTAATGGTAAGAATAATTTTGGTGGTATGTAGTATGTTGATAGAATCTCCATATTGGTTTTATCAACTACATAAATATGAGAATACTAATAAATATAGTGTAGAAGAACGATATCAATTTGTAAGAAGATTTGTTAAAAGAATTTTGCGGGCTGGAAGAATAAAAGTAGTGTGTACTGGTAAGGAGAAGTTACCAAAAGAAAATGGTTATTTAATTACTCCAAATCATCAAGGGCTAGTAGATCCGTTAGTAATAGCGTTAACGCATGCTCAACCTACTAGTGCTGTAGTGAAAAAAGAATTAGAAAATGTAATTGTTGTAAAATCAGTTGATAAGGCAATTGATGCAAAGCTAATGGATCGCAGTAATTTAAGATCATCTATGAAGGTATTAAAAGAAGTTACAAAAGAAATTCAAAATGGTAGAAATTATATCATTTTTCCAGAAGGAACAAGATCTAAAAAAGGAAATGAATTATTAGAATTTAAGGCAGGAACATTTAAGGCAGCAATAGATTCTAATAAGGCAATCGTGCCAGTAGCATTAATAGATTGTTTTAAAGCGTTTGATACTCATTCTATTAAACGTTTAACAGTTCAAATTCATTACCTTGATCCAATTTATCCAGATCAATATCAGAGCTTAACTAGTAGTGAAATTGCTAAACTAGTACAAAAAAGAATAGAAATAAAAATAAATGAGGTACTAAATGAATCAAGTAAATAAAAGAATTACGCTAGCAGTAATAGGTGCACTTATCACCATATCAGGTGTTTTTTTGCGATATATGATACCTGTAGATAATTTTATTTTTAATATTGTTGGATATATTCACATACCATGGTTGACATTAATAATGAAGTTTATTTCAATTATGGGTTCAGCTATTATTTATTTTATATTATGTTTTATTTTTTTAATGGTGAAAAAAGATTGGGGAATTATGTTAAGTTGCAATGTCAGTATTGCATTTTTAATCAATACACTTTTAAAGATGATTTTTGCTCGTCCACGTCCTATGTTAATGTTAGTACATGCATCTGGATATAGTCTACCTAGTGGACATTCTTGTTGCGCAATGGCGTTTTATGGTACACTTGCTTATTTAATAGGACGTAGTCAAAGTCCATCAAAAAAAAGGTATATGGTGGGATGTACATGTATTATTTTTCTTATTGGATTTAGTAGACTCTATTTACGAGTACATTATTTCAGCGATGTATGTACGGGTTTTTTTGTGGGATATGCAGTGATCAATTTTTTGATTTACTATATTTTTAAAGAGGGTACAAGACAATGAAACCAAAAATTAAACAGTATTTAGAAGTTTTTATATTAGCAGTTGCAATTATTGTGTTTTATAAAATGTTTGATGGACTTGATAGTTTTTTAAGATGGATAAAGTTACTTATGGGGATTATGCTACCGTTTATTGTTGGAGGCATATTAGCATATTTTCTTTATCCATTATGCAAAGGTGTAGAAAAGTATATAACAAAAACAAATAATCCAAAATTAATTCAACATCAACTAGCTATAGGTGTATTTGTAACGTACTTTTCATTTTTGCTTTTACTTATAATTATACTTACCTACCTGATTCCATTAACTATTCATCATATTATGGATTTTTTAAATAAGGCGCCACAATTTTTAGAACAATTTAATTACTTTATAGATACTTCTATTAAGAATGAAAAAATATTAAATATGATTAATCCAATATTAGATCAAATTCAGTTTTCAGCTGGAAATATGATTAATTTTGACTTGTTTAAGTACGCTCAAGGAGCAATAAGTACTGCTAGTACCATTTTTTCGTGGATAATGGGATTAGTAGTTTGCCCGTATATATTGATAGAAAGACGAAATTTAAGACGTATTTTTGATCAAGTTGCTTCTTTGTTTTTTTCATCAGATAAAATAGCATTTGTTCATCAATACTTATACAAGATTCATAAAATATTTTTAAGTTTTATATACGGTAAAGCAATTGATTCATTTATCATTGGAATAATAGCCTTTATATTTTTTTCATTAATGAAAATGAAATTTGCTTTTGTTTTAGGGTTAATTATTATGGTAACTAATATGATTCCTTACTTTGGTCCGTTTATTGGTGGTATACCAATTGTCGCCATTACGTTAGTAGTATCAAGCCCGATGCAAGCCTTTTGGGTTGGGTTATTCATTTTTGCTTTACAACAATTTGATGGATTAATTTTAGGACCGGCAATACTAGGGGATTCAGTTGGTATTAGTCCGTTTTGGATAATTTTTGCAATTACTCTATTTGGTGGTTTATGGGGAGTAGTTGGAATGTTTGTTGGTGTTCCGTTAATTGCAGTGTTTAGAATGATTTTAAATGATTTTCTAGTATATAAAAAAGAAGGGAAGATAAATAATGATTAAAGAAATAATTCATGTAGGAATTACAGTTAGTGATATGGATAAATCTGTCCATTTTTATCAAAATATTTTAGGACTAAAGTATCAAGGTGAACTAGAAATGTCTGGAGATGAAGCGGATATACTATTTGGTAAAAAAAATTGTAGTGTAAAAGTGAAGTATTTTAATGGTGGAGACGATATTAAATGTCCACCAGTAGAATTAATTCAATTTTTAAATGAACCAACCAATAAAGATGATGCATCGTTATTTAAGACGTCTATTTCAGAAATATGTTTTTGTGTTTCAGATATTGAAAAAGTATACCAACACTTATTAGATCATGAAGTTGAGTGTATATCATCACCGCAATATTTTGATTTTAGTAAGTATGGATTTAAAAATAGTAAGGTATTATATTTTAAAGATCCAGATGGTATTATATTAGAGTTAGTAGAGTATGTAGAATAATTAAATATTTAAAATGTTATATTATAATTATCATAAGGTTATAAATATTTCTTGATGATAATCAAAAATGTTTTAAAATGAATTTAATGATAGTTAAACATTTTATGTCATTAATTTGGATTGTCTTTTGTAGTATACAAACAAGGGGTAATCTTTTTTTATTGGATATATTCTTTTATTTGATGTATTGCTTTAATTTAAATAAATTAATATTTAAAAATTTTGACTTATCACTATATTATAAATTGCTATTGTTATATGATGTAAATCTATAATTTGTAAAGGATAAAGTTTATCATCTAGTACATGGAATATTGCTTATTTGTTGAGTTTTTTTGGTTTGTATATTTAATATCTTTTATCATATTACAAATATACACTATAAGCTAGAAAATTAACTATGTAGTAT
>JAHHSU010000037.1 GCA_020025035.1 Thomasclavelia sp.
CAATGATGTTTAAAATAGACAATGTATTAATGAACGCTAAAGAAAAAGCAAACAAAACAGAATTAGATGCATTAGTAAATAATCCAGTAAATACAAATGGAATGACAGCAGAAAGTATTCAAAAATATGAAGAAGTATTAAGTCAAGCAAAAGACTTGTTAGCAAATCCAAATGCAACGCAACAAGATATACAAAACATGATTAAACAAATTGAAGAAGTAACAAAAGCATTGGAAAAAGAACAAACAAGTCAAACACCAATTACTGGAGATATGATGACACTTACAGCTATTGCAATGATGTTAGCATCAGCAATTGCAATGTTAGTGTTAAGAAGAAAAGAAGAATTAAAATAATAGATTTATTATATAAAAATCTATAGAAAATGATATATACCCTCTTTACTGGGCAAAACCAGTAAGGAGGGTATTTTTAATGTGTTATCGTTATGAATTTAAAATGAAATATATTATGGATATGAGAAAGACTATGAATCATTCAAAGAGCAGTTAATAAATATATAAATTATTGTAATAATGTAAGAATACAGGCAAAAACAAAATGGATGTCTCCTGTTAAATACAGAGAAACATCCACATGCATTGCTTAATTCATAAATTTATGTGTCCAGGATTCTTTGTACATATCAATCAATATATATTTTTTTTCAATAATTAAAAAAATGATAGGTTTTAAATATAATAATATATCATATATATGATAAGGGATAGGAGGGAAAGAATATATGTATAAAATTATTCGTCATACAACATTAAATGACAGTATAAAAATGATGGACATTTATGCTCCACTGATTGCACATCATTATCAAGCAGGACAATTTGTGATACTACGTGCAAATAAAGAAGGAGAACGCATTCCTTTAACTATAGTTAGTGTCAACACTAAAGAAGGTTTGATTACCATCATTTACCAAATAGTAGGGCATTCTACACGTTTATTATCTACATTCAAAGAGGGTGAGTATATTTTAGATGTTGTAGGACCTTTAGGTATGCCTATTAATGTCCCTCCATATAAAAAAGTAATAGGGGTTGCTGGGGGAGTTGGAGTAGCACCACTTTTGCCTCAACTTAAGGCATATTATCAAAAGGGAATAGAAGTAGATGTTATTATAGGTGCAAAAAGTAAGGAATATATTTTATTAGAAAAAGAGTTTTTATCATTTTGTCATCATGTTTATATTACTACTGATGATGGAAGTTTTGGAAAATCTGGTCTTGTTACTACAATGTTAGAACAAGTTTTAGAAAAGCAACAATACGATCAAGTTATTGCAATAGGACCTGTTCCAATGATGAAGGCAGTAGTAGATATTACAAAGCCAAAGCAAATAAAGACTTCTGTATCATTGAATCCACTTATGATTGATGGTACAGGGATGTGTGGGTGCTGTCGAGTAAGTATAGATGGTAAAATTAAATTTGCATGTATAGATGGACCTGATTTTGATGGATTGGTAGTAGATTTTGATGAATTGATAAATAGACAAAAGATGTTTATACAACATGAAGCTACAATGAATGATCAAGATTTGCATCTTTGTCATTTGCTAGGAGGGGATAATTATGATTAATCATTCTACTAAAAAAGTGGTGATTCAAGAACTAGATCCATCTATTCGTTGTCAAAATTTTGATGAAGTAGTAGGAGGATATACTTTTAAGCAAGCACAAGAAGAAGCAAGAAGGTGTCTTCATTGTAAACATCAACCATGCATAAGTGGTTGTCCAGTATCTGTTCCTATACCTGAATTTATTGAGTATATTGTAAATGGTGATATACAAAATGCTTATCATGTGTTGACTAGTGAAAATGTACTTCCAGCAATTTGTGGAAGAGTTTGTCCTCAAGAAAGACAGTGTGAAGGAAAGTGTGTCAGAGGAGTTAAGTGTGATGCTGTTGGAATTGGAAGGTTAGAACGATTTGTTGCAGATTATTATATGGAACATTTTAGTGTTAAAGAATTAGATATTCCAAAAAATGGATATAAAGTAGCAATAGTTGGTTCTGGTCCAGCAGGAATGACTTGTGCAAGTCAATTAGCCAAAAATGGGTATGAGGTAGTAGTGCTAGAAGCATTGCATGAATTTGGTGGTGTATTAAGTTATGGGATACCTGAATTTAGATTGCCTAAATCACTAGTGAAAAAAGAGATTGAAAATATTGAACGTTTAGGGGTAAAATTTTATGCAAATACTGTAGTAGGACGTACAATTACGATAGAGGAGCTTCAAAAAGAATACGATGCAATATTTATTGGTAGTGGAGCAGGACTTCCAAAATTTCAAGGAATTGTAGGAGAGAATTTAAATGGTGTTTATTTAGCAAACGAGTTTTTAACAAGAGTAAATTTGATGAAAGCTTATCGATTCCCTGATGTTCCTACACCTATTGCAGTAGGTAAAATAGTGTATGTTGTAGGTGCAGGAAATGTTGCAATGGATGCAGCTAGAACTGCAAAGCGTTTAGGTGCAAAAAGTGTGTCTATTATATATCGTCGTGGTAAAGAAGAAATGCCAGCTCGTAAAGAAGAAATAGAACACGCTAAACAAGAAGGCATTGAATTTATGTTTTTTACAAGTCCAGTGCAAATTCATGGTGAGAATGGATTTGTACATTCTATTGAATGTGTTCAAACTAAATTAAGCTCACCTGATCAAAGTGGTCGAAAAAAACCTGTAGAAATACAAGGAACTAATTTTATGCTTAAAGCTGATACTGTGATTGTAGCAATAGGTCAAAATCCTAATCCATTAATTAGTCAAACTACTCCTAAATTAAAAACATATGATTGGGGTGGAATTATTGTAGATAAAGACACTTTACAAACTAGTATTCCAGGAGTATATGCAGGAGGCGATGCAATTACTGGTACTGCAACGGTTATATTAGCTATGGGAGCAGGAAAAAAAGCTGCAAAATCAATTCATGAATACTTACAAACAAACAAAAAAATCAAGGAGCAATGATTAAGCTTCTTGATTTTTTAAATGAGATGGATAGACGAATTTGTCATATACATAGAAAAATATAACAGCAAATATAATTCCTATAATAGTATTAAAAATTCTAAGTAATACAGCATCTTGTAATCCGTATAAACTTGAGGCAATAGATAGGGCTCCAAAACAATTGATAGCAGTTTTATGTCTATATTCAGTGCATAGGCCTAGACAAAATCCACCCATTGGTCCAATTAGAAATTGTAATTGTTTAGGTACAAGTAAAAATACGATATAAAATGCACTTGAACCTATGATTACCCCAAATAATCGATGCCAAAATTTATAGAGAATATTTGGATTTTGTACATGATCTGCAAGTAATGAACCACAAGCAAATCCTGCCCACATAAATCTTTCCATACCTATGAATTTAGATAGTGATAAAATGAGTGCAATTCCTAAAGATAATTTGATTTGCCAATGATGTTTATGAGAACGGGTATTATATTCTTTTATTTTTGCTTTAAATGTAATATCTTTATTTTTATGTTTGTGTTTAAAATAGAAGATACTAGCACAAATAAGATAGCCTATAATAGTAAGAATAAATCTTTGAAATAAAACATGCCCAGTTGCTGGATTACCAGAAAGGAATATATATGCAAAGTTAAATAATCCTGCATTTCCCATTTCAGGTTTATCGCACGTAATCATCAAAATGATAAAAAAAGATATAAAGTGAATAATACAGGCGACAAATACATTACTATAATATGCTAGTACTGGAGAAAAGAGTAGTAATAAAAAAACAATTGCAAGGTTTAAAAGTGAATCTTGAATTCGATATCCAAAATCAACAAATCTAACTCCTAGTAAGGTACAAAATATGACCACAGCCATACAACTGTTTTGATTTCCAAAAAATTTATTTGCTGTTGAAATAAAGACTACTGCAAATAATACAATAAGTAATGAACGTAGAATCATTGCGAGTCTGTATTTTTGTTTTTCTTTTTTGTTATCACTTTTATTCATTAAATTCTTGATAATAGATGGATCAAGTTGAAGTAATTGATAAAAATTCATGTTTTTCCCTCCCTTTTTGAGAAATTATATACAATTTATAGATGATGTCAACCAATTCATTGAAATGATTATTGATTTTCCTTTTTTAGAAGTAAATTAATTATCTCTAGTAATATATGATATGTATATTTTATTCAATTGGTGCTTGATAAAATCTTCCATCAATTTTCATTGTTCTAGTAATATTGATAAAAGCATTTTGATCTATTTCCCTAATAAAATTTACTACATCTCGTACTTCATCAGCTGCTACAACAGTATACAATAGTGTACGTGGTTCATCATGATAGCATCCTTTACCATCAAATCTAGTAATACCATGATGGGTATATGATAACAATTCTTTTTCTAGTAAAGTAGAATTTGAGGTAATAATAAAGATTGTAACTTGTTTATTATTTTGGTGTAATAATTCAATAATTTGTGTAGAAACATATTGAAAAATAATAGAATACAATGCTTCTTCAAAACCAAATAGCATCCCTGAAATTAATAATATAATGACATTAAATCCAAGAATCCAATTCCAAGAAGAAACGTTAAATTTATGAGAAAGATATACTGCAATAAAGTCTGTTCCACCAGTTGAAGTTTTTCCCATTAAGGCAATAGATACTGCTAAGCCATTAATGATTCCACCAAATACTGCAACTAGTAGGTGATCTGAGGTAATGGATATGTCAGGGATAATGTCTACTAAAAATGAATTAAGTAAAATGACCATTACAGAGTATGTAGTAAACTTTTTACCAATCATTTTATAACCAATTAAAACAGGAATAAAGTTTAAAGCAATATTTATGATAAAATAGGGGATATTTAAGTGAAAAAAATTGAATGCTATACGTTGTAATAATAATGATAATCCAGTTACTCCTCCTGGTAATAAATTTCCTGCTCTAACAAATGTTTTAATATTAATGGCTAGAATAGTAGAAGAAAGAATGACACATCCTATTGAAGTTAATCTTTTTTTTCTTTTTGATTTTTTAATCTCTTTTGCATAAACCATGAATCATACTCCTTATTTAGCTAATTTTAAACGTGTTTAAATAATTATAATATTATGCTAATTATTGATATTTTGAATGATGGTTGAAATCAACAAAACAAGGTTTTTTCCAGCAATTGTTGCAGTTTCCATCACTTCTTCATGTGATAATTGATTTGAGGAAAGTCCTGCAGCTTTATTTGTAATTAAAGATATCCCTAGGGTTGAAATACCACAATGGTTTGCAACGATGGCTTCAGGAACAGTAGACATTCCTACCATGTTTGCCCCACACATTTTTAACATTCTTATTTCTGCAGGTGTTTCATACATAGGTCCTTGGAAAAAACAGTATACTCCTTGTTTTAATTCAATGCCTAATTCATTTGCAGTTTTAATAGCTAAATTGCGCAGTTTTTTAGAATAGACTTCACTCATATCTTTAAATCGTGGGCCAAATTCATCTAAATTAGGACCTCGTAATATACTTGGTGCAAATAATCCAATATGATCTTCTATAATTGCAAGGTCACCTGGATTTAAATGTTCACTAATTCCTCCTGCTGCATTAGTAATGATTAAATGTTTCACTCCTAATTTTTTAAATACTCGTATTGGTAAGCTACTAATTGTAATATCATGTCCTTCATAATAGTGAAATCTTCCATTCATAATAAATACTTTTTGATTTTTGATAGTACCTATTACTAGTTGTCCTGCATGTGAATCCACAGTAGGTTCAGGAAAATGTGGAATATCTTTATAATCAAGGATAATAGGATTTTCCACCTGACTAGCTAAAGGACCTAAACCAGATCCTAAAATAATAGCAATTTCTGGAATATATGGAATGCGTTCTTGAATATATTGTGTCGTCTCATTAATTTTATTAATCATAAAAATCCTCCTTTTAGATATTATAACACTTTATCTATGAAAATTCCTAGAGATAAAGTAAACAAGTGTGTATAATAAAAGGATAGAGGTGATAAAATGTTAAAAGATAAATTTTTATTATCAGATTATTTATTAGAGGAGAGTCATGTTTTTAAAGATGCAATTCATAATTATATTCAAGTAGAACATTTAATATTTTGGCAATTAATTAATACAAAAGAAATGCAACGTTTAAGACGTATTAAACAATTAGGTGGTACTTTTATGGTGTATCAATGTGCAGAACATTCTCGTTTTACCCATTCTTTAGGTGTTTATGAAATTGCTAGAAGAATGATTGATGAAACTCCATTAAAACATTATTTGAACGATTATGATAAGATGACAGTTTTATGTGCAGCATTATTACATGATTTAGGACATGGTCCATATTCCCATTCATTTGAAGAAGTATTCCATACTAATCATGAAAATATTACGGTACAAATCATATTAGGAGATACAAAAGTTCATCAAGTATTGTCTTGTTATCATCCAGATTTAGCTAAAGATGTCGCTAGTGTTATTGAAAAAACACATCCTAATAAAATATTAATTCAAATGATTTCTAGTCAATTAGATGCTGATCGTATGGATTATCTTTTACGTGATTCTTATTTTGCAGGGACAACGTATGGAAAATTTGATTTATATCGAATTTTAAGAACATTACGGGTGGTAGATGACAAGATTGTATTTAAATTTTCAGGGGTACAGGCTATAGAAAATTATATTCTTGCTAGATATCATATGTACTGGCAAGTATATTATCATCCAACTGCTCGTTGCTATGAACAAATATTATTAAATATCTTTAAAAGATTGGATGATTTATATAAGTCTAATTATTCATTTCAAACTGATTTAAGATTTTTATATCCTTTTTTAAAAGGAAATTGGGATTATCATGATTATTTAATGTTAGATGAATCTATTATTCAGTATTATTTTAGATGTTTTACTTTAGAAGAAGATAAAATTCTTTCAGATTTAGCATCACGTTTTTTAAATCGTAACTTATTTTGGTATGAAGATTATCTAGGAAAGGAACAATTACAAACACTTTTAGATGCTGCAACAAGTCATGGGTTTGATACAAGATATTATATTTTAACTGATAATCAACAACAAATTCCATATACATCCTATGGGACACAAGGAATGAGTGGGGATATTCAAATTTTAATGGATGATGGTAGTATTAAAGATTTTCCAGATGTATCAGAAATTGTGTATCCAATTGTAATGAATAAGAAAAATAAAGTAGATCATAAAATATATTTTCCTATGGAAATACGAAAATAAATGAATGCATTATGCAATCATTTATTTTTTTAAAAACCAATATTTACTTCCAGTGACACTTAATTCTCCAGTTACTGGGTTGATGATTTTTTCTTCGATTTGATCATTTGGTGTGTACCATAAACTGTTTAGATATTGATTGGTAACATCAAACCATATGTCCTTTGCGATTTTTCTATCTTGATAGTTGTTTAAAGGTAGATTGTTATCAAAACCTACCCATGATGCACAAACAATAGATTGGTTATATCCAGCTACAATACTATCAAAATCACTAGTTCCACTTTTTGCAGCAAATGGTTGTTCTCTTTGATATCGAAGCATTGTTGGAGAAGTATAGGATACACAGTTTTCATCAAATGTGGAGGTTAATAATTGGGTAAGAATAAGACATGTTGTTTCATCTAATAGTTGAATAGGTTTTTGGTCGTATTTATATAAAATATTACCTTCTTGATCTTCAATTTTACTAATACAATAGGGTTCACTATATAATCCCCTAGAAGCAAACGATGCATATATTTTAGCAATATCATAAACAGATCCAGAGAATGTTCCTAGTGCTAATGATGCATCAGGAGTTACATGTTCATATCCAAATTCTTTTAATTGATTCGCTAGTGTTTGTTCACCTAAAAATAAGTGTGTTTTCATGGCATATACATTATCGGATACGCCAATAGCACTAGCAAGTGTAATATTTTTTTTGGCATATAAACCGCCAAAGTTAGTTGGAGAATAATCTTGTCCATTGGCAAGTTTAAATACAGTTGGTTCACTTAAAAAAGTTGTTGTAGGATCAAAACCGCTTTTAATTGCACTATAGTATAATAAAGGTTTAATTGTTGAAGCAACTTGTCTAGAGGCGTGTAATGCTCTATTGAACTGGGAAGATTCATAATTTTTTCCTCCTGCTATTGCTTTAATTTGAAAGGTATATGGTTCTATAAGGATAGAAGAACATTGGAGATTTTCCAAAGTCATATTTTTTTGAATAGATTCATTAAGAACTATTTGGCTAGAACTATCTAGAGTGGTATATATTTTAAGACCTTTATTTAAGTACTCATTAGTATAAAATCCTAAATCTTTTAATTCTTCAATTACTGTATCTTTAAAATACATTAGTGTTTGATTGGTGTCAGATGGGGGAGTATTTGTTAAATCGAAAGGTTCATTTAGTAAATGCTTAAAAGTACTATCATCAATTTTGTTTTGTTTTCTCAAGGCTTCTAAAACGAGTTGTTGCCTTTTTTTAGAATTTTCATAGTTAATAATTGGTGAGTATATGTTTGGTCCATTAATTATCCCTGCTAGCATAGATGCTTCTGATAAAGTTAAGTCTTTAGAAGATTTATTAAAATAGTACATTGCTGCATTTTCAATCCCATAGATACCATGACCAAAGTAAATAGTATTAATATAGCCTTCTAATATTTCATCTTTAGAATAGTGTGTTTCTATTTTCATCGTATAAAATGCTTCTTCAATTTTTCTTTTTAATGTCACTTCTTGAGAAAGAAATAGATTTCTTGCATATTGTTGAGTAATAGTACTAGCACCTTGAGTAGAATCGGTCATGATATTATTTAGTAATGCTCGCATAATGGCTACAAAATCAAATCCATGATGCTTATAAAAATCTTGGTCTTCAATGGCAATAATACTATCAATAAAATGTGGAGATACTTCTTCTAAATCAACATACGTCCCACTATTTTCATGATTAGCTTGGTAGAATATATTACCACGATCATCTACCATTTCAATATAACTGCTTTTACCAATTGCTGGTTTTCCAGATAAAAATGCAATTACATAGATACTGGTTAAAAAAGAGATTCCTATTAGTAATAATGATATACCTATTTTTGTTATTTTTTTCAATATAATCACCCCATATTATCATTTTTGCCAAAAAAAGTGTATAATATACGTTGGTGATTAAGATGTATAAAATTGTACAAATAAAATATCGTAGTATTATGGTTAGTGAAGGGAATAAAGATAGTGTAGAATATAATGTAACAGGGGTCATTCAACAAAAAAATGGACTTGAACGTATTGTGTTTACAAATCAACAAAAAGTAGAATTTGAAATAAGTTATGGTAAGACGACTTTACAATTAAGACAAAATCAAAGTTTTTTAAAGATGGATTTACATCAATTAGTATATAATTTATATGATACCCCATATGGAAAGATTGAATTAAACGCAAAATTGCTTAAACTTGAAAAAAAGAGTAATATATTAAATATAAAATATGAATTATATCAGGGAGACTACCATGTTTCTACTATATATATGCATATACATTGTATGGAACTATAGACAAAATTTAATTATTTTTCTTGAATCTTTATGTATTTGTTTTATAATGGTGTAGATAGCTTTGCTTTGATTTAAAAGGAGGAAATTATGTCAGTAAATAAGATGGAATTTTTATTAAAAGATATATTAGCAAAAGCAGTAGAAGATGCTTTACTTATTGAAAATATGGATCGTGAAAAAATTGTAATAGAAATTCCAAAAGATTCTAGTCATGGGGATTATTCCTCTAATATTGCTATGCAGCTTACAAAGCAATTAAAACAAAATCCTCGAGATATTGCAGCATCTATTGTTTCTAAGATTAATACCAGTGATGGAACTATATCAGCAGTAGAAATAGCAGGACCAGGGTTTATAAATTTATTTATTAATCAAAATGTAATCACTTCTATTATTCAAGAAGTCATTGAAGAACAAGATTATTTTGGAAAATCTAATGTTGGACAGGGAATAAAATATAATATTGAGTTTGTATCTGCAAATCCAACTGGTGATTTACATTTAGGTCATGCTAAAGGGGCAGCAGTAGGAGATAGTATTTGCCGTATTATGCAGGCTGCTGGATATGATGTTACGCGTGAATATTATATTAATGATGCAGGAAATCAAATTGAAAATTTAGCTAAATCATTGTATGCAAGATATTTACAAGAATTTGGTAAAGACGTTACATTACCTGATGATGGTTATTATGGTGAGGATATTAAAGATATTGCTAAAAAAATAAAAAATGAATATCAAGATAAATTTTTAAATACTTCATTTGATAAGGTTCGTAATGAATTTAGACAAATTGGAATTCATTATGAATTAGAAAAGATTAAAAATATCTTATCAACATTTAGAGTTAATTTTGATGTTTGGTCTTCTGAAACGAAATTATATGAAAATAATCAAATTGTAGAAGCATTAGATAAGTTAAAAGAACGAGGATATACTTACGAAGCAGATGGCGCTTTATGGTTAAAATCTACAGAATTTGGGGACGATAAAGATCGTGTACTAATTAAAACAGATGGTACATATACTTATTTAACGCCAGATATTGCCTATCATTTAAGTAAGTTTGATAGAGGATATGATTACCTAGTAGATTTATTAGGAGCAGATCATCATGGCTATATAGCTAGAATGAAAGCTGCAATGCAAGCATTAGGATATAATGCTAGTCAACTAGAAATTGATATTATTCAAATGGTTAGAATGGTAGAAGATGGACAGGAAGTTAAAATGTCAAAGCGTACAGGAAATGCAATTACTATTCAAAATTTAGTTGATGAAATAGGAGTGGATGCAACAAGATATTTCTTTGTTTGTAAGGGAGCTAATACAAGATTTGATTTTGATTTAGGACTTGCAAAATCACAATCTAATGATAATCCAGTATTTTATGCTCAATATGCACATGCTAGAATGTGTTCTATTTTAAGACAAGCAAAAAAATTAAACATCACTACAGCCAAGCAATATGATTTAATTGTAGAGCCAAAGGCAATAGAATTAGTAAAACATATCAATGAATTTAGAAATGAAATAGCAGAAAGTGCTAAGAGTCGTATGCCACATAAAATTACTAACTATATTCAAAAATTAGCACAATTATTTCATAGTTTTTATGGTGAAGTTAAAGTTCTTGACGTGGAAAATATAGAATTAAGCAGTCAACGATTAGCATTAATTGAGGCCACTAAGATTACAATGAAAAATGCATTAGAATTAGTAGGTGTTAGTGCACCAGAACAAATGTAAGGAGAGAAAATATAATGAATGATTTAAATCAAATGTCAATGCTTGATGTAGCATATGAATTAATGACAAAGAAAAGAAAAGCAGTAGACTTTTACAAATTATGGAAAGAAGTTAGTGAAATTAAAGGATATAATCAAGAAGAATGTGAAGAAAAACAATCATTATTCTATACAAATATTACATTAGATGGACGATTTATTACTATTGGACAAAATCAATGGGATTTAAGAAAAAGACATAAATTTGAAAATGTTCATATTGATATGAATGATATATATTCGAATGATGAAAGTGATGAATTAGAAGAAGCTGTTGATAAAAAAGAAGAAGAATTCTAGTTATGTATGTGATACACTAACGTGATGTGATTTTTAGTATTGTGCTAATTATCATCACACTTAGTGTTTTATTTTTATATCATGTATTTTATATAAAAATGAATGTGTTAATGATAAAAAAAGAATAAAAAAATCATTTTTATTCTTTAATAGAGCTAAATATTATAAGTTATTAGTAATAATTTCATCAATGATACCATATTCTAATGCTTCTTTAGCATCCATAAAGTAATCTCGATCTGTATCTTCAACAATTTTACTTAGTGGCTGTAAGGTGTTATGTGCAAGAATATGATTTAATTTTTCTTTTTGTTTTAAAATACGTTTAGCATTAATTTCAATATCACTTGCTTGACCATTAAATCCACCTAATGGTTGATGGATCATGACTTCACTGTTTTCTAAAGCAAGTCTTTTTCCTTTTGAACCTGATGATAATAAAAATGCTGCCATACTTGCACAAATTCCTAGGGCAATAGTACAAACTTCACATTGTATAAAATTCATTGTATCATATATTGCAAAACCTGCACTAATAGAACCTCCTGGCGAGTTAATATACATATAAATTTGTTCATTTTTATTTTTAGATTCAAGATATAAAAGTTGTGCAATAATGCTACTTGCAAGTTGATCATTGATTTCTCCAGTTAAAATAATAATTCTTTCTTCTAGTAATCTTGAAAAAATATCATATGCTCGTTCATGATAATTGATTTTATCAATTACTGTTGGAATAATTTGCATTGTTATTTTCCTTTCTATCTATAATTTATATTTTAATTATAGTGATGTTTGGTTGAATTTATTCAATGATTTAATGAATTATAAATTAGGATAAAATTGATTAAAAAAGGTATAA
>JAHHSU010000038.1 GCA_020025035.1 Thomasclavelia sp.
TTAATGCTTATAATTTAATTTTTTTAAGGAAATGATATTTTTCCGTTGACATACTACAAGTTCATTATTTCATTTTTTTGATTCTAATATCAAATCGTATTATTAAATAAATAATTAAGACAACACAACTACTTAACAATTAATATTATTTATTACTTTTTTACGTTTTTCGTTGATTTTAAAACATAATATCCTTTATCTTTTTTGACCACGTCACAATTTTCAAAAACACTTTCCATCTTTTGTTTTGCACTTGCATACCCCTGCTTTTTTTGAATTACAACCCACAATGTACCTTTATCATTTAAATAAGAAAAAGCTGATTCTAATATAGTATGAACTACTTTTTTTCCTGCTCTTATAGGAGGATTACTAATAATTACATCATATGTGTTTTCTATTTTTTCATACAGATCACTAGTATATATTTGCGTATTTTGTATTTGATTTTGATTTGCATTGTATATAGCCAATTCAATAGCTCTTTTATTTACATCTACCATGTCTACTATAAAATTAGGATTATACTTTGCTAAGCATAGTCCCATAGCACCATACCCGCATCCCATATCTAAAATATGTTTACATGGCAAAGAAAACATTATGGTATTTAGTAATACTTGACTGCCATAATCAATATATTTCCTTGAAAAAACACCTGCATCGCTCCTAAACTTTAGAATGTTCCCTTTATACTCATATTGAAAGTCATGAAGATCTGTTTTTAAATTTTCTTCATTAGTAAAATAATGACTCATTTTGTATCTCTCCTTATATCATCCCATATTATTATACATCAAACAAAAAAAGTCCATATGGACTTTTTATTATTTTACTTCAACGCTTGCTCCTGCAGCTTCTAATTTTTCTTTAATTCCATTTGCTTCGTCAGCTGAAACGTTTTCTTTAATTACTGCTGGTAATTTGTCTACCATTGCTTTAGCATCTACTAAACCTAAACCAGTAATTTCTCTTACTACTTTAATTACTGCAACTTTTGTAGCACCTGCATCTGTTAATGAAACAGTAACAGCAGCTGGTTCACCACTTGCAGCACCTGCATCACCTGCAACTACAGCAACTGGTGCTGATGCAGTTACATCAAATTTTTCTTCGATTGCTTTTACTAAATCGTTTAATTCTAAAATTGTTGCTTCTTCTAAATAAGTTAAGATATCTTCATGTGTTAATTTTGCCATTTTAATTTCCTCCAATATTTTTAATTTTCAGCAGTTTCTACACTACCATCTTTTGATTCTGCTACAGCGTTAATTACGCGTGCAAATTTGCTAATTGGTGCTTTCATGCAACCAAGTAACATAGAATACATACCTTCTCTGTTAGGTAATTTAGCTAATTCATTAATTTGTTCTTGACCTAATATTTTTCCTTCAACAATACCAGCTTTAATTACTAAAGCACTATGATCTTTAGCAAATTTTGCAAGTACTCTTGCTGGAGCTACTGCATCACTGTTTCCAAATGCAATGGCATTAGGTCCAACTAATGATGAATTGATATCACTATATCCTAAATCATCAGTTGCTCTTTGAACCATCTTGTTTTTGTAAACTTTGAATTCAACATCTTCTGCTCTTAAATTTCTACGTAATTCAGTTACTTCAGAAACTGTAAGACCACGATATTCTACAACTACTGCAGATTGAGCAGCCTTAAATTTTTCTGAAATTTCAGAAACAATTACTTTTTTTGATTCAATTGCTTGTACAGACATTGTTACACCTCCTATTTTATTTTTATTGAAATATATATTGCAACAATATACGTAAAAACCCTCGATATGCGAGGGTTACGTCAACGTTGATGAACGATAACACCTCGGCAACATAATTAAACTTTCGTCGTTGCTGTCTACGGTATATTGATTGCGTCTTTAAATACTATAATGATGTACCTACTTTAACACTTGGTCCCATTGTTGATGAAACCGCAACATTTTTCATATATACACCTTTTGCACTACTTGGTTTAGCTTTTACTAAAACATCATAAATTGCATTGAAATTTTCTACTAATTTAGTTGTTTCAAAAGAAGCTTTACCAATTGTAACATGTACATTTCCTTGTTTATCTGTACGATATGTTACTTTTCCTGCCTTTACTTCATTAACTGCTTTAGTTACATCCATTGTAACTGTACCAGTTTTAGGATTTGGCATTAATCCCTTAGGACCTAAAATACGTCCTAATTTTCCTAATTCAGCCATCATATCAGGTGTAGCTATCATTACTTCAAAATCAAGCCATCCTTTTTTAATTTCTTCTAAAATCTCATTACCACCAACAACATCTGCTCCAGCAGCCTTAGCTTCTTCTGCTTTTGCTCCTTGAGCAACAACTAAAACTTTCTTTGTTTTTCCTGTACCATTAGGTAAAACAATTGCTCCACGTAACTGTTGGTCTGCATGTCTAGTATCTAAACCTAACTTGAATGCAACATCTACAGTTGCATCAAATTTTACTGTACTAGTTTTTTTAACTAGCTCAATAGCTTCTTCAATTGAATATGATTTATTTTTTTCAATTAAAGCTTGAGCTTCAATATATTTTTTACCCTTTTTAGCCATGTTTATTTCCTCCTTAAGTGGTATTAACGGATAATCCTCCCACAGTTGAGTGTTATATCCTTACTTTCTTCTTAAATTTAATTAAAATGCTTCTACTTCTACACCCATATTGCGAGCAGTACCTGCAATAATTCTCATTGCACCTTCGATATCATTCGCATTTAAATCAGGCATTTTGTATTCAGCAATTTCTTTTAATTTATCTGCTGAAAGTGTAGCTACTGTTTCTTTTCCTGGGTTTTGTGCACCTTTTTTGATTCCACATGCTTTCATAATTTTTTCTGCAGCTGGTGCAGTTTTTAACACAAAATCAAAATCCTTGTCTTCATAAACTGTAATTACAACTGGTACAGTTTCTCCCATACGATCTTTTGTTTGATCATTAAATGCTGTACAGAACTTAGGCATTTGAATCCCTGCACCTGCAAGTGCTGGTCCTGGTTTTGCTTGTCCTGCTTGAAATTGAATTTTAACAATCTTTACTACTTTTTTACTCACGTGACACACCTCCTATAAAATTTGCTGCCCGTGCGTGGTCATATCGGACTATATCCTTCCACGAGACATTAACACATACTTGTGTCATTTAAATATGATACATCATTTTTATAAAATATCAAGTGTTTTTTTGAATATTCGTTCTTTTTTTACTTCCGTGAATTGTAAAATGAAAGTGGAATTATAAATAAATATCAAAATGTTATTTTATACATACATTATAATCCATTTTATTTAAAAAAACACATACACGTAAAAAGAGTTTAGCTCACTTGTAAAAATTCCTTTACCAAAAACTTTCTAACATATATATGATTATAATCAATGATTATTTAGCCAATACTTCCATCCATATCAAGTTTAATCAGTTGATTTAATTCGACTGCATATTCCATAGGAAGTTCACGACTAAATGGTTCTATAAATCCCATCACTATCATTTCTGTTGCTTCTTGTTTACTTAATCCTCTAGTCATCAAATAAAACAATTGTTCTTCGGATACTTTAGAAACTGTTGCTTCATGTTCAATAACAGATGCATCATTTTTTACTTCATTAATTGGTACTGTATCAGAAGAAGAAATAGAATCTAAGATTAACGTATCACATTCTACTTTAGATTTTGCATTTATTGCATTTTTCCCATGACTTACAATACCTCGATAATTTACTTTCCCACCATTTCGTGCAATAGACTTTGAAATGATATTAGAAGATGTATTTGGCGCTAAATGAATCATTTTAGCTCCAGCATCTAATTCCTGATTATGACTAGCAACAGCTATTGAAATACAAGTAGCTTTTGCTCCTTCTTGAGCTAAAATAACTGCTGGATACTTCATTGTAATACCTGATCCAACATTTCCATCAATCCACTCCATATTAGCATTTTTCATGCATTTTGCTCGTTTTGTAACTAAATTTAAAATATTATTTGACCAATTTTGTACTGTAGAATAGCGACATCTTCCACCCTCTAAAACTACAATTTCAACCACTGCTGCATGTAATGACTCACTAGAATATGTTGGCGCTGTACATCCTTCTACATAATGTACATCTGCACCTTCATCCACAATAATTAGTGTACGTTCAAACTGTCCCATTTGTTCAGAATTAATACGAAAATAAGATTGTAGTGGTTTTTCTAATTTTACACCCTTAGGTACATAAATAAATGATCCACCAGACCAAACAGCACCATTCAATGCTGAAAATTTATTATCTGTATAAGGTACTACTGTATTAAAATATTTTCGAAATAAATCTGGATATTGTCTTAATGCACTATCTGTATCTAAAAAAATAACTCCTTTTTCTTCTACTTCTTTTAACATATGATGATAAACTACTTCAGATTCGTATTGAGTTGATACACCTGCTAAATATTTCTGTTCTGCCTCTGGAATTCCTAATTTGTCAAATGTGTCTTTAATTTTTTTTGGTACGTTATCCCATGACTTTTCTTGTCTATCACTTGGTTTAACATAATAAGTATAATCATCAAAACAAACAGATGATAAATCTGCCCCCCATGTTGGCATCTCTTTATTCATAAAATATTCTAATGATTTAAGTCTAAATTCAAGCATCCATTCTGGTTCTTGTTTAATACGAGAAATTTCTTCTACAATTTTGCGAGTTAATCCTTTATTAGATTTATAAACAAATACATCACCATCATTAAATCCATATTTATATTCTTCATCTGCTAAAACATCTTGCTTGCTCATTACTTAATCGCCTCTTCATTTTCAATTAATTTTGTTATTCCTAACCAACCTAATGTTGCACATTTAATACGATTAGCTTGTTTATATGTATTTTGAAATGCTATTGCATCTTCAAGAATATCCTTATCGTATGGCTGTTCGTAAATCATTTTCATATACTGATCAATAATATAATGTGCTTCTTGAAAAGTTTTTCCTATTAATAACTCACTCATAATAGATGTTGATGCAGTACATATAGCACATGCCTCTCCATCAAAACGAATGTCTTCAATAAGGTTATCATTAAATTTTGCTTGAATGTTTATATTATCAATACATGTCTCACTATCCATATTAATAGATTTATAAGACTGATCTTCTATTAACTTATGATTACGAGGATATTGATAGTGATCCATTATAATTTGTCTTAAAATCATTGAATCATCAAAAGAATGCATCTAAAAAGTCATCTCCTTTCTTACAAACATCTACTAAATAATCAATTTCACTTTTTGTATTATAAAAATATAATGATATACGAATAGTTTGTCTAATCTCTAAAAATTCATCTAAAATTTTAGCACAATGCTGCCCTGAACGCACTGCAATTCCTTTACTATTTAATAACGTAGCACCATCTTGAGCAAATATCCCTTTAAAATTGAAGATAATTGGACCACTATTCGAACTACTATTATAAAGTTCAATATTATCTAATTCTTCTAATCTTTTAATAGCATAATTTCTTAAATCTTTTTCATATATTTGAATTGTCTCCATTCCAATACTTGTTAAATAGTCTATAGCTGCACCTAATCCAATAGCACCCTCAATATTTGGTGTTCCAACCTCAAATTTATAAGGACTATCTTTTAATGATACAACCCCACAACTATTATATCTAGCATTTGCACCACCACCAAAATAAATAGGAGACATCTCTTGAAGTAATTCGTATTTTCCATAAAGTACACCTATTCCAGTTGGTCCACACATCTTATGCCCTGAAAAAGCTAAAAAATCAATATCTAATTCTTGTACATCTGTAACTTGATGTGGAACACTTTGGGCTCCATCTATAATGACAATAATATTTTTTTGACGAGCAATAGAAACAATTTCTTTGATTGGAATTTCATGGCCTAAAACATTAGTTATCATCGCTAAAGAAATATATCGTGTTTGATCTGTGATGGCTTTTTTTACATTTTCTATTGTAATTCTTCCTTCACTATTTAGATCAATATATTTAACAATTGCACCTTTTTTTCGTGCAACTTCAAACCATGGTAATGTATTAGAAGCATGCTCAGCAACACTAATTAAAATTTCCTCTCCTGGTTGAATGTGATTCATGACATAGCCAAAAGCAATAAGATTCAACGATTCAGAGGTACCTGATGTAAAAACAATCTCCTTTATATCATTAGCATTGATAAAACATCTTACTTTTTCTCTTGCACCTTCATAAGCATTATCTACTTCAAAACTCAAATCATAATCACCACGATGTGCATTACCAGAATAATTACTTAAATAACTACACACAGCATCTATTACGGGTTGCGGTTTTAAAGTAGTTGCCCCACTATCTAAATAAATAAGGGGATGACCTTGCATTTTTTTATTTTGAATCATTGGAAAATCATTCCTTATATTCTCAACGTCTAACATCTAATCCCCCATTCTTCTTTCTAAAATCTTTATAAAAGTTTCCTTGATGGTTTGATTATGAATTACTTCTACAACTGGCATGAAATATCCATACGTAACTAATTGCATTGCTTGGTCTTTAGTTAAACCTCTTGATTGCAAATAGAAAAGATGTTCTTCATCATACTTTCCAACACCAGCAGCATGAGATGCCTTGACATCATATTCATCAATAAATAAATATGGATTTGCTTTAGCAATACAATCTTGATCAAAAATCATAATCTTACTTACTTGATGTGTTTGAGATTGACTATTTCCTTTTTCAATTCGACCAACACCATCAAAACATAAGTAACTTCCTTCTTTAACTACTCCGTAATTATTCATTTTTCCATATGTGTTAGGTTTTAAATGATGAAATGCTATTTCTATATTCTTATTAGAATGATTAGTTGATAGTGCAGCAATACGTACATTTACAGTTGCTCCTTGACCATCTAAATCATAATTATATTTCCCTTGCATGTTTCCTAATGATAACTGTGCATAAGCACTTTCTACAATTGCATTATCAAATATAATATTTTTTTCCTCAATTATATAATCTTGACTTGTTTCATCTAAAACTAGAACAGCTAAAGATGCATCATTTAATACAGATAGCTTTCTAGTATAATGACTAGAACTATTTATCTTTCTAATTTCAATTAGTTCTACCTTAGTATGATTATCAATTTTACACTCTAAGTTATAGTCATCACTATCTAATTCTATTATCAATTCAAATGTAATTGGCATTTTATTTTGAAATAGTAGTTGATCATTTTTAAAAGATACGCCATCTGGTAAATTTGATTTTATTACATTCCCATTTTTTAAATATAAATAATACTCTATTTCTTCCAATATTTCTATCATATTATTTACCAAATCTTTCTTTATTTGCACAATTTTCTAAAATAATTGGTTTTTTGTCTTCACTTTTTAATTCATATCCCAATTCTTTAATCCACACATAACCTTCTCTATCAATTTTTTCCACTACTTCATAACCACCATCTAATATTATTTTTCCTGCTACTAATACATGAACATGTGTTGGCTTTACTAAATCAAATAAACGTTCATAATGAGAAACCATTAAACATCCAAAATTTTCATTACGCATAGAATTAATCGCATTAGCAACAATACGTAAGGCATCTACATCTAATCCAGAATCTATTTCGTCTAATAAGGAAATTTTTGGTTGTAATAATTTCATCTGTAATATTTCATTACGTTTTTTTTCACCACCAGAAAAACCTTCATTTAAATAACGATGGGCTAAATTTGGATCCATTTGTAATTCTTCAATTTCATGATCTAACATACGTATAAATTTTAATAATGAAATTGGTTTATCTAATCTTGAATTAATTGCAGATTTTAAAAAGTCCGAATTAGTAACCCCTGGAATTTCTTGAGGATATTGCATACCTAAAAATATACCTACTCTTGCTCGTTGATCTACACTCATATCTAACACATTTTTTCCATCTAAAGTAATTTGGCCTTTTGTTACTTTATACTTTGGATGTCCCATAATAGTAGAAAGTAATGTAGATTTACCATTTCCATTAGGTCCCATAATTGCATGTACTTCTCCTGTATTTATGGTAAGATTTACGCCATTTAAAATTTTCTTATCTCCTACTTCTACATGTAAGTCCTTAATCATTAAAGTTGACATAGTACCGCCCCTTTCTTCACCATTCTATACAAAACCGTGGCTAAACTCAATTAATATGATTATTTTTTATCATTATACACAATGTTTATACCGATATCAAAAGATTATACAATTTAACTTGAAAATTTTTGTTCTTCTACATAAAATGAATGTAAAATAATAAAAAAGGAGTAATATTATGAAATCTACAAAAATAAAAAACACTACATTATTTTCTTTTTTTCTTGCAATAGAATTAATTCTTTTATTTACCCCACTAGGTTTTCTTCGTATAGGACCTCTTTCAGCAACATTAATGCATATCCCAGTCATTATCATTTCCATCATTATGGGTACAAAATATGGAACATTTTTAGGGTTAATATTTGGAATAAGTAGTATAGCAGTAGCTACATTTTCACCCGATATAACGGCATTTTGTTTTTCACCATTTGTCACTGTTGGAAATATTAGTGGAAATTGGTCTAGTCTTATTGTAGCTATTGTTCCTCGTCTACTCATTGGAATTTGTACTGCAACTACATTTAAACTTGTTCATAAAAAAATGAATATAACATTTAGTACAATTATTGCTGCATTAATTGGATCACTAGTCAACACATTACTAGTACTTGCTTTAATCTATACATTATTTGGAAAAAGTTACGCTGTGGCAATTAATGTCCCATATAGTACACTTATCCATGTATTACTAACAATCATTTTTACAAATGGTATATTCGAAGCAATCATTGCTAGTATCATTACTACAGCAGTAGTTAAAGGAAGCCAAAAAATAATTAAATAAAACTTATAAATTGTACGATTTGATCTATATTAAGTATAAGGAGGGGTTATACGATGTATCAAATCGTTCAGTTTATCAAAAAATTAGCTAACAAAGAATATATGTATAGTATTTTTAGTATTCTAGGTATCTCCGTTATTATATTTGTATTATATATGACCCAACAAGTATGGATAAGCTGGTTTACCTTTATCATTAAAATGATAAAACCTTTTATTATCGGTTTTATCATTGCATATATATTCTATCCTCTAGTTTCCTTTTTTGAAAGATATCACATAAAACGTGGAGTTGCAATTTTCTTATTAATCATATTGATACTTCTATTGATATTTATCTTTATGGGAAAACTACTTCCTTTACTGTATCAATATGCAATGGATCTATCTAGTACCTTTCATTCTGGCATTAAAGAAATCGAAGAAGTACTGCTTCATTCGTTTAATCTAGATTTATCCAATATCTCAGATTATCTATATACCAAAATTAATGAATTTATCGAACCTGATTTTTTAGTTAACACGTCAATAAGTATGGTTTCTCAAATACTATCCTTTATAGGAAATCTAATCATTTACATCGTTTTAAGTATCTATTTTTTGTTTGATTACAATCGAATACGTCAAAAAATAAAATTATATTCTAAATCTATTCACCCTAAACTACCACATTATTTAACCTCTATTGATAAACAACTGACTGAATATTTTAAAGCCTTTGGCATATTAATGTTGATTCAAGCAATTATGTATGGTGCAATATATGCTTTGTTAGGACATCCAGATTGGGTAATACTTGGTTTATTAACTGGAATAAGTGGGATTTTCCCATATATTGGAACTATTATTGCAAATACTTTTGGATTAATTACCACATTAAGTTTAGGATCTACCAAGGCATTCATATTAATTATTTTAATTTGTATTGTCTCTAATATTGACGCCTATTATATTACACCTAAAATATATTCTAAAAAAATTAAAATTGAACCTATTTGGAGTATTATGGCTCTTATTATAGCTTCCTCTCTTTTTGGCGCATTAGGAATCGTTGTTGCAATGCCTACCCTTATTATACTTAAAATCACTTACCAAACTTATCAAAACCAAAAATAACTAGAGTATATACTCTAGTTATTTTTTTATCAAATAATTAGATATTTCTTCTAATGATTGTTCAAACTCTTCCATTGATGAATTATTAAAAATCAATAATTCCCCATTACAATCTGGTTCTGTAAACAATTTTGGAACAGAAAAATCACGTTGAGAAATATACGCTTGCCAATTTGCTAATTTCCATGTATCTCTAGGTGAGTTACGTTCAATCATACGTTGACGACATACTTCTATATCAGTATTTACCCAAATCACATAAAGTTTAGCTCCTTTTTCTTTTGTTTGTTTCATCATTTTATCTACCCATTCTTTATTTCGAATTTCACGAGTAAATGGTGCATTGATTAAAACAAGGTCAGCATATTCCAATGCCTCAATTGCAAAATTTTCAACAACTTCATATTCAGGATTTCTTACCCATTTTTCAAAAAAAGGAGAACTTCTATTTTCTTCTTCATTAGCCACTCTAAAAATTTGATGTGATAAAGGAATTAATGTATCCTTGTCTAAATATACAATATTTTTTAATTTTTTTGACAATTCCTTAGAGACAAATGTCTTTCCACATGCAGGTGGAGATGTAACTAATAATAATTTTTTCATATACTACCCTCCATATTATCTAATATATTAGTTTTTATGATTATATTATATTGCTTCTACACAACATAATATGTAATATCATGTATACTAATATTATATATGATGATAATACTTATTTTACCTTTTTTTAAAAATTGAAAAATATTTCAAAAAAATGATAAAATATTTAAAATTAAATAACTTACTTTGTTCATTAAAGTATATTAAACAAGTAACGATTTATAACTATTTTACCTTTTGTACATCATCTTTTAAAACAGGTTATAACTAGATATACTTTAATTACTTAAGGTATTTTAACATTTACAGTATAATGAAATTTTTGCAAATAAAAAAAACTTAATTGTTTAAGTATTCAAACAATCAAGTTCTGTTTAAAGTATACCTTTTATCCAAGTCTGTTATAATATTCAACAATTAATGCTTCATTAATTTCTTGATTTAATTCAGATCTTTCAGGTAATCTTACTAATTTACCTTCTAATTTTTCACTATTAAACTCTACAAATCCAGGAATAAATGTAGTAGATTCAACACAAGATTTAATAACTGTTAAATTTCTTGATTTTTCTCTTACAGAAATTACATCTCCAATTTTAACTTGAATTGAAGGGATATTAGCTTTTCTACCATTTACTAAAATATGTCCATGGTTTACTAATTGTCTAGCTGCTCTACGAGTAGATGCTAAACCTAATCGATATACAACATTATCTAATCTTGTTTCTAATAGGCATAAGAAGTTGTAACCTTTAACACCTTCCATTTTTCCAGCTCTTTTAAATGTATTATGGAATTGTTTTTCATTTACTCCATACATATATCTTACTTTTTGTTTTTCAGCTAATTGTGTACCATACTCAGTCATTTTTTTTCTTTTTTGACCGTGTTGTCCAGGTCCATATGCTCTTTTGTTTAATTCCTTTCCTGTTTCTAAAGTAGAAAATCCTAAACGTCTAGAAATTTTCCATTGTGGTCCAGTATAACGTGACATTTTTATTCCTCCATCTAATATAATATTTTTGCTTAAAGATTATTAGACGCATGACTCATATTAGTAGTGTTTATATTAAGTATTTCTCATCGCAGCTAGATACTCTACAAACGTGGATATTACCTGGTTACAAACACTTTTCTAATAACATCATGTGCTGCCTCTTTTGTAGCACCTAATCATTTTATAATATTTTACTCGCTTTTACAAGTACAATTTATAAA
>JAHHSU010000039.1 GCA_020025035.1 Thomasclavelia sp.
TTGAAAATACGGACATGTTCATTAATACATGTCCTTTTTTTGTTAGTTACAATTGTTTATGTAGATTTCATTTATATTTTAAATGAATTAATGGCTTGATTTAGAATAACATTTATTTTTTTGATTACATCGTGGGTGTTAGACAGTTCTGATGAAAAATGAGCATCGCATTCTATAACAGAATCAAATATCTTATTGATTTGTTGAGTACTAATATTATGAATATCAACAAGTTTTTGATAGTAAACATTTAGATTGTTATTATGGTTTTGGATATCTATTCCTTTAAATAATCCTTCTACTCTATAAAAAATATCCCATTTTGTTATGTCATACCATTCTTCATTATTTACTATATTGGTAATTTCAAGTAGATTTTCTCTGGTACGTAAAGAAAAATCTCTGATTAGTTCATTATGTCCACTTTGTTTAAAAAATGAATTACTATTAGATAATAGATTAGGTAATGGACAATTTAAATAAATAGCACTTCTTATAATTAAAATACATTGATGAATAATGGAAATAATACGGATATCTTTTGTATAACTTTTAACTAATTTAACTAATCGTTCATAATATCCTTTTGGTAACGAATGCATATCATGACCTATATTTTGATCTTGGATCATACAATTTATTATTAAGGATATTGTATACCTTAAATCTTCTTCTTTCATGTATTTAATACAATAGTTTAAAAATTTTTGAATATTAATCATTAAATTGCTTTGACTAGCTACTTGATTTATCTTGATTGAATCCTCTTTGAATTGGTACAAAGTTGTAAGTGAATGAAGAGCTCCAAGATTAGCTATTAGGTCAAAAACTGTATTTACTTTTATAGATGATTTTATATATTGGGTATTTCCAGCTACACTATATAGTAATATGTTTATATAATCGTATTGATTGCAAATATTTGTTAGTTTGTCTTTATTCTTGATAATTTTGTCATCATATTTTAGTAAAAAAGCTTGATTAAAGCCTTGACCATTAAACGAGTATACATGTTTAATTTTGTCTCCTCTTAATATTCCTACATATTGTGCTTTATTGCCACCTTTAGAATGACCTGTAACATATATGTTTTGTTGGTTATTTGCATACAAAAAAACGATTTTGTCGTAATAGGCAAGAGCTTCTTTTTGTTGTTTTGTATCAGTGATGTTTGAATAGGCACCTTCACCATTATCAATCCATTCAAAATCACCACCAGTTCCTTTATAAATGATAATTAAATTTTCATTATACATAACTGAAGCATTTACTACTTCTTGGTCACCGTTTTTATTTGCTGATTGTGTGTCTATGTCAATTATCTTCATTTGATCAAATATTTGCTTATTATTAAGAATAGTACTAATAATTTTTGAATTTGATTGAGTGTTTGTAGCCCATTCATAAAGAGAATGATTAGGATTACATTTAAAATATTCTACAAATAATGGGTCATATACTAGTATATTTAAAGTTAATAATTCTTCTTTAGTAATTGTTGTGTTTTCCATTTTTTTCTTACCGTTTTTATAATTTATCGTTTTCGTAAAAAGACTTTTGAATAAGATCTAGATATTCAACAGATTTAGTGAAGAGAACATTTAATTTATCAGTAGTTTGATGAATTGCTTTTAATATTTCTAAAAATTCATTTACTGATTGACCTTTACTATTAATAAACATATCCTCTTGAATGTAATTATCTTTAAATTCGTTTTTCAATTCTACTATTTGATTTCTAACAGTCTCTAATGAGCTTAAATTAACAATAAAATCATTTTCATGATAATTATTTTTTTGCATAGTATTCCTCTTTTAGTACATAAATTTGTCTAGCTCATCAATCTTATTTAGAAATTGAACAGTTTTTTTATATAAAACATCTTGAAGGCTATTTAATAGTAGAATAATATCATTTATTTTTTGAGATAATTCTTTTATCGGATGATGAATCATTGATTGATGTAATGAATCAGTTTTAATTGTATCTAATATTTTTTTATATGCTGTAGTTATTTGAATAAGTTTTTCAAGATAAACATCAATAATTTTTGTAGCAAACATTAATTCAGAATCTAAGATAATTAGTTCATCCATTGTATATTTCCTCCTTTTTTAAAAGATAGTGATAACTTGAGAGTTCATGCTCCAAGTTATATTTTTTTCTTAGTAATAAATTTAAATTCTCTTCTAATTCGTCAATTATACCAATAATTTGATTTTTATCTTCCTCAATCGATTGTAGTATTTGAATTGTATCTTGACCAAATAAAATAGTATCCATATATATTTTGTACTCTTTAATAAAATGATGACCGTATTTCGTAATAGAATTAGATGTCATTTTTTTTGTTTCTTCTTCTATTTGATCATGAAACATATTAGAAAATTGATCATGTTTTGTTTGAAAATCATACATTGCATTTAAATCAACTTTGAGTTGTTTGATTTTTTCTTGTACACAGATTAGCTCGTGATTATTTTTGTCGATTTGACCTTGATAATAATCATGTTTGCACATATAAATCATCTCCTTTTTTTTGTTTCAATGACACTTTACTTATTCTAACTAAATAAATTTTATACTTTAATTTAGTATTTATTTTTTTATTTTTGTATATATAGTGTATCCAAAAGGAGTATTAGTGATGAAAAAAATAATGATAATTGTGTTATTACTATTTCAAAGTATAGGTGATATAGAGTTAATATTTGCTAAGGAAAGTGTTTTGGGATTAGATACAGGCATTTTAAAAAATAAAGGAGAATATGAACCATCATTAACTGATATCAATGGATTAAATCTTTTTAGTGATGATATGAAAGAAAAACTTCAAAATGAAGAAATAGCCAAAACACATTATAACCAAAACATAAAAAAAGAATTATTTACAAGTGATTTTAGTACTTCAAATGATTTGGAAGAAGCAGATTATTTATTTCAAGAAGTTATTTTCTATTACCCAAAAGATATAGTAAAACATTTTCAATATTCATTTATCTATACTATTTTTATTGTCACTATTTTATTGAGTGTATTTGTATACAAAATAACAAAGAGAATTTATCTAAAAAAGGAGCTTGCTAATGAAAATAACGATTACATTGATGAATAATGATAATAAAATAGATTATATAGTTAACGATGAACTTTTTATCAATACTGCATTAATGATGATTAACCAACATGATTATTTTTTTGAAAATATAGAGGATTGTATTGTATATTCTAAAAGAAATCAACGGAGTATTAATGTACATTTTACATTTAAGCAGGAAAACATATACTCTGGGGATATTTTAGAAGTTACATCATGGGGAAATTTAAAATGAATCAAGTCATTCAAAAAGTAATCAAAAAATCTAAAATACAAGCTACTACTGATTTTGATTTCTATCAAATCACTAGAAAAAGTAGTTATTTATTAGAATGTAAAATCGAAAGAGAGCTAGATAGTATTTATTTTAATTTTGATTGTGATGAAGTACAAATGTTTAGCGAATCTAAATTATTGTCTTCTTTACAAAAATATAGATTATTAATTAATGTCTCTAATATGATAAAGGACATTCAACGTCTTAAAATATCCTTACATCCTAATAATTTAATGTTTGATAGCAATTTAATTCCTAAAGCAATGATAAGAGATATTTATGGGATTGACGATTTTAATGAGCAAGATTTTGTTGATCAATATAAATCACTAATTGGATATGTACTTCAAAATAAGTATTCATTTGAAGATTATTATCAAGGTGGTAATCGATTGTTAAGTAAAAATAAGGAAACTGCTATTTTTACACATATTACATCATTAGCAGAGTTATTAGAGATTTTAAAAAGACAGTATAATCAACTTCAGGAAAAAAAAGAACAGACATTATTAGAAGTAGATAAGTATCAATATCAAAAAATAAAAAAATGGAATGTAATACTTGAATGTTTAGTATTAGTGATTATTTTATTGTTTAGCTATTTTGGTGTTTTTCGCTTAAATGAAGAGATTATATTAAAAAAAGCAGATGATTATTACATTCAACAAGATTATTTAGGAGTCAAAAACTCGTTAAAAAAAGTAAGTATTTCTAGAATGGATATTTATACAATGTATGTTTTATCAATATCCAATGTACAATTAGAAGCTCTTAGTGAAGAACAAAAACATAACATTCTGGCTAATATTTCTACTAGTTCAGATGTAAGAATATTACAATATTGGATATATTTAGGTAAATCAAATTTTGAAAAAGCGATTGATATTGCAAAACAAATTGGAAATAAGGAATATATAGCTTATGGTTATATGAAAGAAAAAGCTCAAATAGAAAATGATCAAAATTTATCTGGAAAGGTAAGAGAAGAAAAATTAAAAGCGATAGAAAAGAATATAGATGAATTAGGAATACGGAAATAACAAGTTTTTATGAAAAGGATTAATACTATATTAGAAAGGAGTAAGTGGAAAATATTTAATGATATTTAATTAAGTATTTAACATACGAAAATATGAAAAGGATATTGTATTTTTTTAATGATCGATATGAACAATACCCCTTAGAAGATAAGTTACAGATAGATAAAATAGAGGTGATTAACGTAGATGAAAAAGTATATTACATAGTAGATCATCAAGAACCTGTTAAATTACAACCTCAACAAATAGAAACCATACACTCCTATGAATTGATGTTATTAAGTGATGAACATAATATATTTGAAAAAACGGGTGATCCAATTCTTATAGGAAATAAAAATTGTGATATACAGGTTCAAAAAGGAATGTATGTAATTGATGAACAGATATGTTTTATTCAAAGTGATGAAAGAGTGTACCTTAATGGAAGGTTACAATGTGAAAATCAAATAAAATTTCATTATGGAGATCAATTGCTACTTGGAAAAATATTGATTATAGTACAACAAAATTATATAGAAATAATTGCAAATAGTAATAGCTACCAAACGTCTTTAACAACTTATCAAATGGAAAGGCATGAAGGAGAATCATTTCCAAAATATCATCGTTCTCCAAGAATTATTAAAAGATTAAAGGAAGATCAAGTAACTATTCAAAAACCTCAAGGAAAAAGAACTAGAAAAAAAGGTAGTTTGGCAAAAGTAATTATTCCACCTATTGTAATGATGTTAGGAACAATAGCTACATCACTTATGATGGGAAGAGGAATTTATATTTTATTTGGGTTAGCAGGAACTATGGTAAGTGTAGTGTTTTCGGTTACAACATTTTTGTTAGAACAAAAAGAAATAAAAGATAGTAATGTTAAAAAGGAGTGTGTTTATCAAAAGTATTTATTAGATTTACAAAAAAGACTTAATGAATATAGAAAGAATGAAATAGAGGCCCTAAGATATAATCATCCTAATATTAAAGAGATAGAAAAGATGATACATAAGTATCATCCAAGAATTTATGAAAGAGATGTTAATGATAGTGATTTTCTTACCTTGTTAGTAGGAACAAGTACAGGTAGTAGTCAATATACAGTTTGTTTAGATTACAATGAATTAGATATAGAAAAAGATGAATTGTTAGAAGAAGCAAAAAAAATATATGATGCATATCAAAAAATAGAAAATAAACCAACAATTGTTGATTTAAAAAGAGCACATTTGGGGGTGGTTGGAAAAACAAAGGAAGTGCATGAACAAATACATTGGTATTTATTACAATTAACATTTTTTCATTCATATCACGACGTTCAAATTGTGATGTTTTATAATGAAAAATTTAAAAATGAGTATGATTACATTAAATGGTACCCACATGTTAAAATACGTACAAATAATTTAACTGGTAATATTTGTATGGAACGTATAAGAGATCAAGTATTAAGTACGTTATATCAAATATTGAAAGAAAGAAAAAACAAAATTGATGAAAATAGAAATGAAATGAGATTTTCACCACATTTTATCATAATAGTAGATGATATGCATATGATTATGGATCATATAATTATGGAATATTTACAAAAAGAAGGGTATAATCTAGGATTTTCACTAATTTATACTGCACAAAAAAGGGCTAATTTACCAGAAAATGTTAAAACAGTATTAGTATTAGATGATAAAGATTATGCAACATTGTTATTAAACGAAGGGATAGAACATAATGTTAAGTTGAAACTTGAACAAGTTAATGATGTCAATTTAGAATGGATGGCTAGAGATTTAAGTGTATTAGAGCATGTCAAAGGAATGAGTTCACATATTCCAAATATGGTAACTTTTTTAGATATGTATAAAGCAAAAACAATAGAGGATTTAGATATACCTAAACGGTGGCAACAAGGCAAATCCTATCAATCATTAGCTGTACCAATAGGATTAAGAGCAAAAGACGATATTGTAGAATTGAATTTACATGAAAAAGCACATGGTCCACACGGACTTATAGCAGGAACTACAGGATCAGGAAAATCTGAAGCAATTCAAACCTATATTCTTTCACTAGCCATCAATTTTAGTCCTTATGAAGTAGGATTTTTGTTAATAGACTATAAAGGTGGTGGAATGGCAAATTTATTTAAGAAATTGCCACATTTATTGGGTACTATTACCAATCTAGATGGAATAGAAAGTACTCGAGCATTAGAATCTATTAAAGCAGAATTAGCTAGAAGACAAAGGATATTTAATCAATATGATGTAAATAATATTAATAAATATAATCAGTTATTTACAAGTAATCAGGCTAAAGAACCATTGCCACATTTATTTATTATATCTGATGAATTTGCAGAGCTAAAAAAAGAACAACCAGAATTTATGAGTGAATTAGTGTCAGTGGCACGAATAGGAAGAACTTTAGGAGTACATTTAATTCTAGCAACACAAAAACCAACAGGAGTGGTAGATGATCAGATTTGGTCTAATTCTAAGTTTAAATTAGCATTAAAAGTACAAGATGAAAATGATAGTAAAGAAATAATTAAGACGCCTGATGCAGCACTTATTACACAAGTAGGAAGAGGTTATTTACAAGTAGGAAATAATGAAATATATGAATTATTCCAAACAGCTTGGAGTGGTGCTAACTATTTTGTTAATAGAGAAAAAGAAAAAATCGATGATCGAATTTATAAGGTTAATATATTAGGTCAAGGAGAGTTAATTAACCAGGATTTAAGTAGTAAAGGTGAAGATAATAACAAAGTTCCTTCACAACTAGAAGCCATTGTAGAATATATGGCTAATTATTATGATAGTATTCATTGTAAAGACGTTATTAGACCTTGGCTTCCGCCTTTAGAACATTATATTCAAAGTCCATATATTAAAGATGTTCAAGATACTGCACTTATAAAGCAAGTCGATTTACATACTCCAATAGGATTAGTAGATATACCAGAAAACCAAGAACAAATTGATTATGTAATTAACTTTATTAAAGATGGAAATCTTGCATTGTTTAGTTCAAGTGGTTATGGAAAAACATTTACTTTAGGCACAATCATATTAACATTAGCAATAAAAAACAATCCACAATTGTTAAATTTGTACATATTAGATTTAGGAAATAATTCTCTAATACCTTATCAAAATTTACCTCATGTAGTAGAGTATATGACTTTTGATAGTATAGAAAAAAATGAAAAATTCCAAAAGATTATGATAAATGAAATCAAAGTAAGAAAACAATTATTTGGACAAGAAATGGTACAAAATTTTGATATGTACAATCAAATTCATCAACAAGATCCATTAAAAGCAATTATGATAATAATTGATAATTTTGATGTCATTAAAGAGATTTCTATGGAATTTGAAGATTTTATTACTAAAATAACAAGGGATGGATTAGGATTAGGGATTTATACTGTGATTACAGCAACAAGATCAAATGCAGTACGTTTTTCTATTTTAAATAATTTTAAAAATAAAATTGTACAGTATTTGTTTGAAGAGAGTGATGTCATAGGATTATTAGGAAGAAGTAAGTATTTATTAAATGATGAAATAAAGGGAAGAGCATTAGTTAAGCAAAAACAAATTAGCTTAATGCAAGTATATGGATTAAGTTCATTTAATGATGATGTTTTATATGTAAATGATTTAAAAGATATTATTCAAAGAATAAACGATTCTTATAGTGGCAAAAAGTTGATAGGAATACCAGTATTACCTGATATTTTTACTACAAAAGATTTGATACATTATCCTGTTGAAACAGTTGATTATAATATTGTTGGATTAAGTTTAGATCGTGTGGAACAAGTAAGTGTTGATTTATCTGATTCTCCTTATTTAATACTTGGCCCCGCTAAATCAGGTAAAACAAATTTTATTGAAATATTGATGGAACAAAACACAGGAAAAGGATATATATTTGATTCTGAATCAATGGACTTATATCAATATAAAGATCATTTTGAATATATTGATACAGATCACAAAATAGAATTATTCATTCAAACTATGTTCGAAGAAATTCATTATAGGAAAAGAACGTTTGAAGTAGCGTTAAAGGAGTGTAGATATACCAAAGCAAAAGATTTTTATCAATCCTTACCTATTATTTGTGTATATGTAGATGATGTTGATTGTTTTATAAATAAAACACTAAATCAAACGAGTATTTTAAATGTTTTAGAACAATCAGTTCAAGTAGGAATACAGTGGATAGTAAGTGCAAACTCATCAAAAATGAAAGGATTTGATGAAATTACTAAATTCTTTAAAGGAGCGACTAGTGGAGCAGTATTAGGACAAATAGGTTCTACAAATGTATTTTCTATTAATATAAGGGATGTTCCTAGTTTTGGGTATGCAATACTTTGTAATCATGGTGATTTAAGAAAAGTTAAACTTCCAAAATATATAGAAAGTAGGGGAAATTAATGAAAAAAAAGTATAAATTATTTATTAAACGTACAATAGTAATGGTTGTTATTTTAATACTAGGTATTTATGCAGGTATGGATTATGAAAATGATATTCAAAGCAAACTTTTAAAAAATTTATCTAATTCTACAAAAATAGCAATAGTGAATTTAGATTCTGGGGTTAGATATCAAGATGAGCAACATAATTTTGCCAAGGAATTGCTTGAAAATTGTACGACTGATTATGTGATAACTGGAATAGAAGACGCCAAACAAGGAATAGAGGACGGAAGATATGGTGCTTATATGATTCTTCCAACTGATTTTTCAAAAAATGTCGTCTCTATAAATCAAACACCAAACAAAAGTCTTATTAAGTATGAAATTAGTGATCAATTATCTAAGGAAGCACATGATAAATCATGGCAAGATGTGATGCAATTAAAAGATAAATTTAATGATGATTTAGGATATATCTACATTAGTTCTATCCTAAGCGAATTTCATCATGGACAGGATAATGCTAAAAAAGTTTTATCTAACGATTTAAAAGATAAAGAAGTACTAATGGCTATTTCTAATATTGATTTAATTACAACATTAGATATCAAAGAAGTAGAAAGATTACAAAATAATATTGAAGATCTCAATATTCACCCTGATGTAGAAACGAATAAAAAAATTATTCAAACAATAGATCAAGCATATAAAGGTTATTTAGCTACGACTACATCTGAGTTAGAGGATATTAAGCAAGAGACAAACTTTATAAATGAAGATGTTAAAAATCTAGAATTAGGAGTAGAAAATATTGAATCTATTTTTACCAAAGAAGATATTGATAATTACCATTTAGACAACCTATCTGATTTGATTAATCAAAAAAATAATGAAATTACTACACATAATGAACTGATTGATAAAAATATAGCTACAATTACTAATCAGTTAATAACAGGTGACAAAAATTTAGAGTCACAAAAAGAGAATATTATTAAGAATATTCAAAAATTATTAGATGGTATGGAAGGTGATTTAGCTTCGTTAAAGGGTGATAAGACTAGCCTAATTGGTAAAACATATCAAGAGGAATTTGCTCATTTTATAATAGCCATACAATCGATTAATAATGATTTATTGCAAGGGATAAACAATTATTATTTACAAAGTTCTATTCACGATACAATGACATTAGAAAAATATTTAAATGATATATATCAAGAACATGTTGATCTACATCAATATCTAGATACTTATGCAACATTTGTTGGAGTTCAAAACAACCATTCTTTTACGCTTAATGATTATATACAACAGTTTTCACTTTTAAATAGTTATCAAGACAATTCTACTCTTAATCAAAAACTATACTCATTATTGGAAAACAAAATAGAACATAATAAGCAAAATATAATTGAAACAAATACATTAGATAGTATGTTTCAAAATTATTTCAAACAATTAGATAAGATTAAGCACTTAGTAGAAAAATTAGGAAATATTCATCAAAAAGAGATAGATTCATTACTTCAGGAAATAGATGATCCTATTCCATGTATTTTGTTATCTACTGTTAATCAAACGATACATCAAGATTTAACTGATCTAAATAATAGAATTTTAGATGAAAAGAATTTAGCACAAGAAAAAATACAAAATCATCAATTGTATTTATCACAGTTATTAGAAAAGCTAAGTTTATATGATCCAATTAGTAATATTAACCATCAACAAATTGAAGAGTACATTAAAGAATTTGAAGAAAATAATAGTCAGTTATATCAAAAAATAATGGACAAGAATAAGGAGTATCAAAAATACGTAGAGGAAGTATACCTTAGTACAAATCGTTATATCGATCAATTAAAAACGCAGGTTGTTGAGCTTCAAGAGGCGTCTAATCAAAAGCTAATATCAGGATTAAATAAAGCCAAACAAGTACGCGAGGAAACATCAACACTTAATAATGAGTTATTAAATCAATATATTGATCAATTAAATTATACAAGAAATGGTTCTATGGTTAATCATTTAGTTTGCGATTATATTATAGATCCTACAAGTATAGAATCTGTTATATCTAAGTCTAAAGAAGTTGCAAAAAAAGGGAAAGTTTTAAAAATAAATCAAAACATTTTATTGAGTTGTATATGTGCTGTTTTAGTTTTATGTATAGGAGGTGAAGTGAAAAAGAAGATAAAATCTAAAAATAATTGTAAAGAATGATAGGAGGAATTAAAAATGGCAGAAATTATTCGTATGAATGTAGAGGAATTAAAAAATTCATCAAGTCACTTAAAAGCTAAAGGAAATGAACTTGAAGAGTGGATTCAAGAAGTTAGTACACTAGTACATACATTACTAGATTCGTGGGAAGGAGAAGCAGCTAGAGCATATAGTGAACAATATGATAGGCTTCTACCCGAATTAAAAAGAACTAGGGAATTAATTGAAACTATCTCAGTTCAAGTTGACCAAACTGTTCAAGTGACACAGGATTTAGATTCAACTTTAGCAAGTAAATTACGATAAAATGTTTTATATATAGGAGTATATATTTTATAAAAATATTATTTTTATACTGATAATGTAAAACATTTTTAAAAAGAAAATGATTAGATTTGATATCATAGTTGAAGATTAGTCTTCAACTTTTTTAATTTCATGAGTCTTATGTTTTTTATAATCATGATATTTTTATTATGTGTATATTTGTAAATGATGTGAGACATTTTTTTGAGAGAAAATAAATCAATTTGGTATAATTAGTTGGAGATTAATCTCCAACTAATTTCATTCTCAT
>JAHHSU010000004.1 GCA_020025035.1 Thomasclavelia sp.
ATATAATACTTATTGTTGGACTTATTTTTAACTTGATATGATGATTTAGTAGATAAATGAAATAGGTGTAATGTAGAATTCTGTTTTGTATATTGTTTTATTATGTACTAGAGTTGCAGGAGATTTATCGTAGGATGTATAACTTTTGCAAATAGATGATAGTTTTATGTATTGGATAACAATAAGTTGAAAAAATAATGAGTTAAGTAAAAGTACTTGACAGAGGAAAAAAAAGTGATATGATTAATTCATAAATTAATATAAAAGGAGAAAGAATATGGCAGTAAAATTAAGATTAAAACGTATGGGAGCAAAAAAAGCACCATTCTATAGAATTGTAGCAGCTGATTCAAGATCACCAAGAGATGGTAGATTTATTGAACAATTAGGAACATATGATCCAACTAAAGATCCTGCAATTGTTTCTATTAACGAAGAAGCAGTATTAAAATGGTTAAACAATGGTGCACAACCATCAGATACAGTTAGAAGTTTATTATCTCGTGCTGGAATTATGAAAAAATTTGCTGATTCAAAACTTGGGAAATAGTTATGGATTGTTGTAAAGTTCTACATGAAATATGTATAGGTCTAGTAGAAAATAAGAAATTCCTAATGGTAAAGCAGTTGCCATCATTAAATGAGGACGAAGTATTATTGTGTGTTTATGCAAACAACGATGATGTTTCAAAATTAATTGGAAAAAAAGGTGTGATTGCTGATTCAATTAGGAGACTTATGTCAATATGTGGGACAGAAATCAATAAAAAAATCATGATTAAATTTGAATCGTATGAATAGATGTGCATGCACATCTATTTTTTATAGGAGGTAAAAATGGAGAATAAATTAAAAATTGGGAAAATAGTTGGGACTCATGGTTTAAAAGGAGAAATTAAAATCAAATCTAATTCTTCATTTAATAATGAACGTTTTAAGGCTGGCAATACAGTATATATTAGTAATGATCAAAATGATTATATTCCTTTAGTTTGTGCTACACATCGAACTCATAAAAATATGGAATTAGTCACTTTTAAAGGATTAAATCATATTAATGATGTAGAAAAGTATAGAAATTTTGATGTATACGCTTTGTATGATGTTGATTTGTTAGAAGAAGGTGAATATTTTTATAAAGATATTATTGGATGTCAAGTATACGATCAAAATAATGAATTACTTGGTAATGTTGTTTCAATAATGGAGAATCCTTTATATGATATTCTAGAGGTAATTAAAAAAGATAATAAAAAAATCTTAATTCCCTATATACATCAATTTGTTATTGAAGAAGATATTTACAATAAGTTTATAAAAGTAAATCTTATAGAAGGTATGTAATATGAAAATAGATATACTTTCTCTTTTTCCTGAAATGTTTTATGGATTTATGAATACATCTATTATGAAACGTGCAATTGAAAAAAATATTGTAGAAATTAATATTCATGATTTTAGAGAATTTGCTACTAATAAACATAAAAAGGTGGATGATTATCCTTATGGTGGCGGTCAAGGCATGGTGTTGATGTGTCAACCAGTTGTAGATTGTATTCAAACTTTAAGAAAACCAAATAGTGTTGTGATGTTAATGTGTCCTACTGGAAAGACGTTTAATCAAACAATTGCAAATGAATGTGCAACAATTGAACATTTAATTATTGTTTGTGGTCATTATGAAGGATATGACGAAAGAATTCGAGATTATTGCGATATGGAAATTTCAATTGGAGATTATGTTTTAACTGGTGGTGAATTGGGAAGCATGGTAGTAACAGACGCAATCACAAGACTACTTGAAGGCACAATTAATACTAAAAGTCATGAGGAAGATTCCTTTTCAAATGGATTGTTAGAATTTCCGCAATATACTCGTCCGCTAGTTTATGATAATAAACAAGTTCCTGATGTTCTTTTAAGTGGTCATCATGAAAATATTAGAAAATGGAGACAATACCATTCTATCAAAAAAACATATTGTAGACGTCCAGAATTATTAGAAACAAGAATGATGAGTGAAGAAGAAGCAAATCTTTATCAACATATCAAAAAAGAATTTGAAAATGAAACAGATTTATGATATACTCATATAGTCCTTATAAAAGGATACAAAAGCTCCGCTAAGTTATACTTATGAACTTTGAAGAAAATTTGAAAAAGGAGAATATAGATTTATGAATTTACAATTAGTACAAGAAATTACAAAAAAACAATTAAGAACAGATATTCCTGAATTTAAAGCTGGGGATACTTTAAAAGTTTATGTAAAAATTAAAGAAGGGGATAAATTCCGTGTTCAATTATTTGAAGGTGTATGTATTGCACGTAAAGGATCAGGAATTTCTGAAACATTTACAGTAAGAAAAATTTCTTATCAAGTAGGAGTTGAAAGAATTTTCCCAATTCATTCACCAATTATTGATCGTATAGAAGTAGTAAAAATTGGTAAAGTGCGTAGAGCAAAATTACATTATTTACGTGGATTGTCTGGAAAAGCTGCAAGAATTAAAGAAATTAGAAAATAATGAAAAAGAGGCAGTGTGTCCTCTTTTTCATTATAAATTTAGATATTAGTGCTAAAATAAATAAGAGGTAATTTTATGAAAAAAAACAAAAAAAATGGACAAATTAAATTTATTATTGAATTAATAGTACTTATATTTTTCACACATTTATTTTTCACACAAATCGTAAGACCGATATCTGTTATTGGGACTTCTATGTATCCTACAGTATTTGATAAAGATATCGCATTGATTAACGTTATAGGATTAAAAACAAATGGAGTAGAAAGATTTGATGTAGTAGTGTTAAAAAGTGGTGAAGGTGAAAATATTATTAAACGTGTAATAGGGTTGCCAGGAGAAACAATTAAATATGAAGATGATGTTTTATATATAAATGGAGTGAAATATGATGAACCATTTTTAGACCCAGTATATGTAGAAGGGGCAAAGAAAAAATATAATTCATCATTATTTACAAATAACTTTGAAGTAACAGTTCCTGAAGGTGAATATTTCGTTTTAGGAGATAATCGTTTGAATTCAAAAGATTCACGTTATTTTGGTGCATTTAAGCTTGATGATTTTATTGGTAAAGACGGGATAATCGTTTATCCATTTAATCATTTTAAATGGTTATCTAAGTAGAAGGTAATATAAATGAATATTCAATGGTTTCCAGGCCACATGTCTAAAGCTAAACGTGAAATTTTAGAACGTGTTAAAATTATTGATATAGTTATTGAATTAGTAGATGGAAGAGCTCCTTTTTCGTCTAAGAATCCAATGTTTGATGAAATGATTAGTCATAAACCAAGATTAATTGTTATTACAAAAAAAGATCTTTCAGATCAAAATCGTGTAAATGAGTGGTTAGATTTTTATAAAAAAAATGGATTTTATGCAATTAGTGTAAATTTGAAAGATTTTAATGATTACCAAAAGATTATTCGTATTTGTAAAGAAGCTTTGAAGGAGAAAATGGAAAAAGAACGTAGTAGAGGCTTAAAACCACGTCCAATACGAGCAATGGTAGTAGGAATACCAAATGTTGGTAAATCTACTTTTATTAATCGTTTAGCTTCACGAAAAGCAACTATTACAGGTAATCGACCAGGTGTTACTAAGGCACAACAAATAATTCGTGTAAACTCAGATTTTGAATTATTTGATACCCCAGGAGTGCTATGGCCAAAATTCGAGTCAGAATTTATTGCGCGTAATATTGCATTAATTGGTTCTATTAAAAGTACTATTTTGCCTTTAGATGATTTAATGATATATGCATTAGAGTATATTGAAAAGAATTATCCAGGAGCTTTATTTACTAGATATGGCTTGAAAATTACTGATTTTAATCAAGACTGGATAGAAGATTCTTTGGAGACAGTTGCAAAAAGTAGACATTTAAAAAAAGTAAATGGTTATACTGATTATGATCGTGTGATTGAAATTTTATTAAATGATATATTAGATGCGTCAATTGCAAATATTACGTGGGAAAGAGTTTGCGATTATGAGTAATATACGACGCACTTTTGAAAATGAATGTATCACTCAAGGATATTCTATTATTGCTGGTTGTGATGAGGCAGGTCGTGGACCTGTAGCAGGACCTGTAGTAATTGCATCCTGTATATTGCCTAATCATTTTAACGATGAACGTATAAATGATTCAAAAAAACTGACGCCTAAAAAAAGAGACATATTATATGATCTTATATTAGAAAATGCAATAGATTATCAAATTGTAGTATATGATCATGAACTTATAGATGAAATTAATATATATCAAGCAAGTAAAAAAGGGATGGAAGAATCTATTTTAAATTTACGTATTAGACCTGATTTTGTATTAACTGATGCAATGAAATTAGATATAGATTGTCCTCATCAAGCAATTATTAAAGGTGATTCTAAATCGATAAGTATTGCTGCTGCAAGTATTTTAGCTAAAGTAACAAGAGATAGAATTATGATTGAATATGATAAACAATATCCACTTTATGGGTTTAGGCAACATAAAGGCTATTTAACCAAACAACATAAAGAAGCTATAGAGTTATACGGACCATGTCCTATACATCGAAAAACATTCGAACCGATTAAAAGTATAGTTATAAAGTAACAATTTTAAACATTAGAAATTTAGTTTCTAATGTTTTTTAGTATTCTTTCTAATAACTATGTATATAGGATAGGAGGAAGTATGTAATGGAAGAAATATTATTATATTATGCGCTAAAATATCAAGGGGATTATTTTTTAATACGTAATGCGATAAAGAGTTATGAGAAGGTTGATCAACAATATTTTTACATGCTTAAACAAAAGGTAAGATCTCGATACACAACTATTGTAAGTGATGATTATCCTTCTTGTTTAAAAAGTATTCAAAATCCGCCATTTGTTTTATTTTATTATGGTGATCTTAATATTTTAAAACAAAAGACAATTTCAATAGTAGGAACAAGACAACCTAGTGAGTATGGAAAAACAATGGCAGTCTCTATTAGTAGATATGTAAGTAATCACAATATTGTTGTAGTAAGTGGTATGGCTAGAGGGATAGATACGTATAGTCATATAGGAGCAATAGAAGATGGTGGGAAAACTGTTGCTGTTTTAGGATCGGGGATAGATTATTGTTATCCTCAATCTAATCGTAGTATTTATCTTCAATTAATCAAAGATCATTTAGTAATAAGTGAATATCCTGGGGATACAAGACCACAAAAAAACTATTTTCCTGCAAGAAATAGAATTGTATGTGGATTAGGAGAAAAACTCATTGTAGTGGAAGCTAAAAAGCAAAGTGGTACTATGATATCAGTTGGATATGCGTTAGACCAAGGAAAAGAAATTATCTGCGTTCCAGGTAGATTTATGGATAAAATAGGATGTAATTATTTAATTGATCAAGGTGCAAAGATTTTATTAGAGCTAGAAGAATTACTATAATATGTAGTTGACAATTGTAAAAAAAAGTGTAATAAATGATTAATATATGAAAGGATTTGAAAGTATGGCTAAAAAATTAGTGATTGTGGAATCACCATCTAAATCAAAAACAATAGAAAAATATTTAGGTGAGGATTATATTGTTACCTCATCAAAAGGACATATTAGAGATTTAGCAACTAGTGGTAAGGGTGGATTAGGTGTAGATGTTGAAAACAATTTTGAACCTAAGTATGTGATAAGTAAAGAAAAAAAAGCAGTTGTGAAAGCTTTAAAAGAAGATTTAAAAAAAGTAGATGAAGTTTTTCTTGCAACCGACCCCGATAGAGAAGGGGAGGCAATTTCATGGCATTTAGCAGAAGTACTTGGAATTGACACAAATCTAAATAACAGAATCGTTTTTAATGAAGTTACAAAGGATGCTATTATCAATGCATTAAACCAACCGCGAAAAATAGACCAAAATCTTGTAAAATCACAAGAAACAAGACGTGTACTTGATCGTATTATAGGATTTAAGCTTTCTAAGTTATTACAAAAGAAAATCAAATCTAAATCTGCAGGTAGAGTTCAATCTGTTGCCCTAAGATTGATTGTAGAACGTGAACGAGAAATAGAAGCATTTATTCCAGAAGAATATTGGAACATTAATGCACAATTTGTCAAAGATAATATCGAATTTAGTGCAGAACTTAGTAAGTATAAGAATAAAAAATGTACAATCAATAATGAAGAAAGTGCTACAAATATTTTTAACGAATTAAATCCACAATTTCTAATTACCTCTATTAAAAAGACAAATAAAAAAAGAGAGTCTAAACCTCCTTTTATTACTTCGTCATTACAACAAACAGCATCTTCTCGTTTAGGATTTAATGCAAAAAAAACAATGAGAATTGCTCAAAAACTGTATGAAGGGATAGACATTGGAGAAGAAACAGTCGGTTTGATTACTTACATGCGTACAGATTCTATTAGGTTGTCAGATGTATATGTGACAGATGCTAAGGATTATATTGAACAAAAATATGGAAAGAATTATGTAGGTAAAATAAAGAAAAGTAAGAAAACTGATAATGTGCAAGATGCACATGAAGCAATTCGTCCTACTAGCGTAATGCGTTTTCCTGAATCAATAAAACCATATTTAACAGCAGATGAATATAAATTATACAAGTTGATTTATGAACGTGCATTAGCATCGTTAATGGCTCCTGCAGGTTTTGATGCTACATCAGTTTTATTAGATAATAATGGCTATGAGTTTAAAGCAAATGGCTCAATAATGAATTTTGATGGGTATTTAAGAGTTTATGGTGATTATGAACAATCTGAAGAAAGTATTTTACCTAATTTAGAAGATCATGAATCACTAGTTAGCAATGATATTCAAAAAACACAGCATTTTACTAAACCTCCTGCAAGATATTCTGAAGCTAAATTAATTAAAACAATGGAAGAACTAGGAATTGGTAGACCAAGTACTTATGCAAGTATTATTGATACTATAGTGTCTAGAGATTATGTAAATATTGAGGATAAAAAATTTAAACCTACTGATTCAGGCATCTTAACTAGTGATCAATTAACACAGTTCTTTGATACTATTATTAACGTAGTATATACTGCTAGTATGGAAAAAGAATTAGATGAAATTGCTGATGGAAATGAAAGCTACGTAACTGCATTACAGCAGTTTATGGATATCTTTGAACCGTTACTTGAAAATGCATATAATAATATGACACAAATTGAAGCAAAAAAAACAGGTGAGAAATGCCCTGAATGTGGTCATGATTTAGTGGAAAGAAAAGGTAGATATGGAACATTTGTTGCATGTAGTAATTTTCCAACGTGTAGATATGTAAAAAAAGATGAAGTAGAATTAGAAAAAACAGAAGAAAAATGTCCAAAATGTGGTAGTGATATGGTTTATAAAAATGGGCGTTTTGGTAGATTTGAAGCATGTAGTAATTATCCAGAATGTAAATATATTAAGAAAAAAGAAAAAGGGTCGTCTAAAGATGAACCAGTTATTGTAGAAGGTGAATTATGTCCAAATTGTGGTGGACAAGTAGTAATAAAAAAAGGAAGATATGGAGAATTCAAAGCATGTAGCAATTATCCAAAATGTAAAACAATTATAAAATAAGGGAAAAATTAATCCCTTATTTTAACATACATAAATAAGGAGAGAATAGGATGGAACAATGTGTTAATGTAATAGGTGCTGGTTTAGCAGGGTGTGAAGCAACTTATCAACTAATAAAAAAAGGATTTAAGGTTAAATTATATGAAATGAGGCCTACTAAATCTACCCCAGCACATAAAAGTCCATATTTTAGTGAATTAGTATGTTCTAATTCATTGCGTGCTGATGGATTAGCCAATGCAGTAGGCGTTTTAAAGGAAGAAATGACAATGTTGGATAGTTTAATAATCAAGTATGCTCGAAAAAACGCTGTTCCAGCAGGAGGATCGTTAGCAGTAGATCGTGAAGGATTTTCAAAGGACATCACTGATTATCTAAAGTCTCATCCTCTTGTTGAAATAGTTGAAGAAGAGGTAGAAAAAATATTTGATGGACCTACGATTATTGCAACAGGACCATTGACATCATCTTGTTTAGCTAGCCAAATTCAAAATCTTTTAGGAGATGACTATTTTTATTTTTTTGATGCTGCAGCACCTATTGTAAGTAAAGATAGTATAGATTTTACTAAAGCATATTTTAAATCTAGGTATGATAAATCAGATGCCACATATATTAATTGTCCTATGACAGAAACAGAATTTAATCTATTTTACGACGAACTAATTCATGCTCAAGTTGTAAAACCAAAGGATTATGAAGAGAAGTTTTTTGAAGGGTGTATGCCTTTTGAAGAAATAGCAAGACGTGGGAGACAAACACTATTATTTGGTCCAATGAAACCAGTTGGATTAGAAAAAGAAGATGGGACTAGACCATATGCAGTAGTACAATTAAGACAGGATAATGCTATTGCAACATTATATAATATTGTAGGGTTTCAAACTCATCTTACTTGGCCTGAACAAAAACGAATTCTTTCATTAGTTCCAGGCTTAGAAAACGTTGAAATTGTACGATATGGGGTAATGCATCGAAATTGTTATATCTGTGCTCCCAAATATTTATTACCAACATATCAATACAAAAAAAGAAAAGACCTCTTTTTTGCTGGACAAATTACAGGAGTAGAAGGATATGTTGAGTCTGCATCAAGTGGAATAGTTGCTGGATTAAATATGGCTAGATATTTACAGGGTAAATCACCAATAATTTTTGATGACCGAACAGTAATTGGTGCGTTATCTAGTTATATTACAAATGGAGATCAATTAAATTTTCAACCAATGAAGGCAAATTTTGGTATTCTTAGAGATTTAGATGTTAAGGTTAAAAAGAAAGAAAAAAAAGAAGCATACGCATTGCGTGCAATAGAAGTAATGAATAGGGTGATTAATGAACAATTGGATTAAATCCTACCAACAATATTTAGAATACCAAAAACGTTATTCTTCCCATACTATTCAATCCTATCTTTATGAAATTATGCAATTTGATGATTTTTTAAAAAAAGAACAAATTGCATTTGATGAAATTCAGTATTCAATAGTACGATTGTATATTATTGAATTGCATTCCAATCAAATGAAAAATGTTACAATTCGACATCGAATTAGTGTTTTACGTTCGTTCTATCATTATTTACAACAAAATAAAGTAATGGATTGGAATCCTTTTGAATTAATAGTTCAACCAAAAACTATCAAAAAAATTCCAGATTTTTTACATTATGAGGAATTTGAAATACTGGTAAATAGCATACAATTAGATAGTCCTCTAGATTATCGAAATCGGATGATATTAGAATTATTATATGCAACAGGGATTCGTGTATTTGAAGCAGTAAATATAAAATTAGAAGATATAGATTTTGATAATTGTTTGATATTAATTAAAGGAAAAGGAAATAAGCAACGTTATGTAGTGTTTAATCCTATTTGTGAATATGCAATTATGGAATATTTAAGTGAGGCAAGAAATCAACTTGTTAAAAGTCAAAACAAACACACATATTTGTTGGTTAATCATTTAGGAATGCCAATTACTACAAGAGGAGTAAGGGATATATTAAAGCGTGTTTCTTCAAGTTCGCCTTTAAATAAACCATTACATCCACATATGTTGCGTCATAGTTTTGCTACAGGATTAATAGGCGAAGGAGCAGATCTTCGTTTTGTTCAAGAAATGATGGGACATGCATCTTTAAGTTCAACGCAAATTTACACACATATTACTACTAAACAATTAAAAAAAATTTACCAAAATAGTCATCCTCGACAAAAAAAATCATTTAAGTAAAATCAATAGGAAATAATTGACAAAAACTGGGAAATATGCAATAATACATGCAGTGTAAAAATACACACATCATGGATTCATTAGCCTAGTGCCTTTTTAAAAGGTGGTTAATGTTGGAAGTGGTGGAGGATAAACGAAAAGGAGGAAGTTACAATGTCTGTAATTTCAATGAAAAAATTACTTGAAGTTGGTGTACATTTTGGACATCCAACAAAAAGATGGAATCCAAAAATGGCTCCATACATTTTTACTGCAAGAAATGGTATTTATATTATTGACTTGCAAAAATCATCAAAGAAAATTGATGAAGCATATAAAGCAATGATGGATGTTGCTTCAAAAGGTGGACAAGTGCTATTTGTTGGTACAAAAAAACAAGCACAAGAAGCTGTTAAAGATGAAGCAATTCGTTCTGGATCATTCTATGTAAATAATAGATGGTTAGGAGGAACATTAACTAATTTTAAAACAATTAAAAAGAGAATTAAAAGATTAAAAGACTTAGAAAAAATGGAATCAGATGGTACATTTGATTTACTTCCTAAAAAAGAAGTAATTTTATTAAAAAAAGAAATTGCTAAGTTAGAAAAAAACTTAGGTGGAATTAAAGAAATGAAAAAATTACCTTCTGCATTATTTGTAGTAGATCCTAAAGCTGAACATAATGCTGTTGCAGAAGCTAAAATTTTAGGAATTCCAGTTTTTGGTATCGTGGATACAAACTGTGATCCTGATGAAGTTGATTATGTAATTCCAGCTAATGATGATGCAATTAGAGCAGTAAAATTAATAGTTGCAGCAATGGCTGATGCAATTTGTGAGGTAAAAGGAGAACCATTAACTGTTGCATACGTAAAGGATGAAGATGAAAAAGAAGTTTCAATGAGTGATGCAATTTCATCAGTAGAAAACAGTGAAAAGAGAAAACCACGTTATAGAGATGATCGCCCAAAACGTCCTAGAAATGATAATAAAAATGTCGATAAACCTGTAACTGCTAAAAATTCTGATCAAGAATAATGGTTTTGATAGAAAAGTAGCAATACTTTTCTTTTTTTTAAAATATATATGGAGGAACGAAAAATGGCAATTAGTGCAAAATTAGTAAAAGATTTACGTGAAAAAACAGGTGCTGGAATGATGGATTGTAAAAAAGCATTAGAAGCATGTGAAGGAGATTTAGAAAAATCATTTGATTGGCTAAGAGAAAAAGGAATAGCAAAAGCTGCAAAAAAAGCAGACAGAATTGCTGCAGAAGGATTAACTGCTTTTGTATGTGAAGGAAATACAGCTGTATTAGTTGAAGTTAATTCAGAAACTGACTTCGTAGCAAAAAATGTTGAGTTCCAAGAATTAGTTAATAAAATTGCAAAAATAGTTTCTGAAAATAAACCAGCTACTTTAGAAGAAGCGTTAAATATTAATGTGGATGGTAAAACATTAGAAACAGTAATTGCAGAAGCTTCTGGAAAAATTGGAGAAAAATTAAGTTTTAGAAGATTTAATATTTTGACAAAAAATTATGGTCAAGTATTTGGAGCATATAGCCACATGGGTGGTAAAATGAGTGCTATTGTACTATTAGATGGAACTAATGAAGAAGTTGCAAGAGACGTTGCAATGCATGTTGCTGCTCAAGCACCAAAATATATTGATAGATCAGCAATTCCAGCAGAAGAATTAGCACATGAAAGAGAAGTTTTATTAACTCAAGCATTAGAAGAAAATTCAAATAGTGCAAAACCTAAACCAGAAAACATTATAGAAAAAATGGTAGAAGGTCGTTTAAACAAAAATTTAAAAGAAATTTGTTTAGTGGATCAAGAATTTATTAAAAATCCAGATTTGACAATTTCACAATATATTGGTAATGGTAAAGTAATTGATTTAGCTCGTTTTCAAGTTGGTGAAGGAATTGAAAAGAAAGAAGAAAACTTTGCTGAAGAAGTTGCAAAACAAATGGGATTATAATTTAATAGGGTACAATCGTGCCCTTTTATTTTAAGAGAAAGGGTTATGGATAATGAAATATAATAGAGTATTATTAAAATTAAGTGGGGAAGCTCTTGCTGGTGATCAAAAGTTTGGTATTGATGCTAATACTGTAAAAAAAATTGCAAAAGAAATTGTTGATGCTAAAAATTTAGGTGTTGAAATTGCTATTGTTGTAGGTGGAGGAAATATTTGGCGAGGAAAAGTAGGAAGTCAAATGGGAATGGAACGTGCTACAGCAGATTATATGGGAATGATTGCAACTGTTATGAATGGATTAGCCATTCAAAATGCATTAGAATCACTAGGTGTAGAGACAAGACTACTTTCAGCAATTGAAATGCAACAAATTGCTGAACCATATATTCGCCGTAGGGCAGTAAGACATTTAGAAAAAGACAGAATTGTAATTTTTGGAGCAGGCGTAGGTAGTCCTTTCTTTACAACAGATACAACTGCAGCATTACGAGCAGCAGAAGTAGATGCAGAAGTAATATTGATGGCTAAAAACGGAGTAGATGGTGTGTATTCTGCAGATCCAAAAATAGATCCTACTGCAACAAAATTTGATCATATCACATATTTAGATGTATTAAATAAAAATTTACAAATTATGGACCAAACTGCTGTTACACTTTGTATGGATAATAATATTGATCTATGTGTATTTAATATGCAAGAAGATGGTAATATTGCTCGTGCAGTAAGCGGCAATGTAATTGGAACAATTATTTCAGGAGGAAAATAAAATGACAACATTAATCATTGAGGAACTTAATGAAAGAATGAATAAAGCGATTGAAAGTCTAGAACGCGATTTATCTACAGTAAGAACAGGACGTGCTAATCCATCTATGTTAGATAGAATTGCTATAGAGTATTATGGATCGTTGACTCCAATTAATCAACTAGCTTCTATTCAAGTACAAGAAGGAAGATCACTAGTTGTAAAACCATATGACACAACTTGCCTAAAAGAAATTGAACAAGCAATTATGGTGTCTGATTTAGGAATTAATCCACAAAATGATGGTAACATTATTCGATTAAATGTACCTGCATTAACAGAAGAAAGACGTAAAGAATTTGCAAAACAAGTTGGAAAATTTGCTGAGAACGCTAAGGTTGCAATACGTAATATTCGTCGTGATGCTAATGATCAAATCAAAAAAATTGAAGAGATATCTGAAGATGAAAAAAAACGTTCACAAGATAATGTTCAAAAGGAAACAGATAAATTTATTAAAAAAATTGAAGAAATTGCAAAAGCTAAAGAAGTTGACATTTTAACTGTATAAGGTACCTTGGTACCTTTTTTAATTGAGAGATTATTACTACTGTGATATAATGGTGATAATTGCGAGGTGAATATAGTGTTTTTTAAACAAAAAAATAAAACAACGAATCAATTGAATATGGATGCAATGCCTAGACACGTAGCTTTTATAATGGACGGAAATGGTAGATGGGCAAAAAAAAGAGGAATGCCTAGAACATATGGACATCATGAAGGGACAAAAAATATTCGAACACTTGCTTTAGAGGCAAATAAATTAGGAATACAGGCAATGACTGTATATGCTTTTTCCACTGAAAATTTTAATCGTCCTCAAGAAGAAATAGATTATATATTCAAATTACCAAAAGAATTTTTTCATAGTTATTTAAAAGAATTGAAGGAAAATAATGTTCAAATTCGTTTTATTGGAGATATATCTCTTTCACCTAAAATAACACAAGATATCATTTTAGATGCGGTTGATCAAACTAAAAATAATACAGGATTAATTTTATGTTTTGCGTTTATTTATGGATCACAAAGAGAAATTGTTGGTGCAGTAAAAGAAATATGTAATGACGTTCAAAGTGGAGTTCTTGATGTTGAAGAAATTGATGAACAATTATTTGATTCTTATTTAATGAGTGCCGATTTACCAGATTTAGATTTGATGATACGTACCAGTGGTGAATGTCGTTTATCTAACTTCATGCTTTGGCAAATGGCCTATGCTGAAATGTATTTTACAAATACATATTGGCCAGATTTTGGAATTGAAGAATTCCATGAAGCATTAGTTTATTTTCAACGAAGAGAAAGAAGATACGGAGGCATTAAATAAATGAAACAACGAATTAAGACGGCGCTAGTTTTAATACTAATTAGTGTGCCTTGTATTTTTAATGGTGGAGTGATATTTGATTTGCTTTTAGTAATCACCTCTATTTTAGGTATTCGGGAATTAATAAAGGTAATTAATATCAATTCAAAAAATATATTATTAAATGTTATCATATATATATATGCAATGTATCTGATTTTTGCATCTCGTACTAATTTTTTTGGTAGTAATAGTAGTATTGTTTTGTTTGCAGTGCTTATATTTATACTAAGTATATTTGAGGAACAATTAAATATTGAAAAAATAAATTTTTTATTGGGGTTTACTACTTTTGTATGTATCGCATTACATTGTATTAGAGTAATTCGAATTGATTATGGGATTAATGCAATACTTTATATTGCTTTTGCAACCTATGGTAGTGATACTGGTGCGTACCTAGCAGGAGTTAAATTTGGAAAGCATAAACTAATTCCTCGTTTATCCCCTAAAAAAACAATAGAAGGATCAATAGGTGGGATCATAATGGGGACTGTTCTTTCTACACTTTTTATTAGTTTCTATTCCTTAGAGATTCCTTTTGTTCATAGTTTTGTTCTTGCAATTATTTTAACTATTACTGCACAAATTGGAGATTTAAGTTTTAGTAGTGTAAAGCGCTATTATAATATTAAGGACTTTTCGCATTTATTACCTGGACATGGTGGTGTATTAGATCGAATTGATAGTTTATTGTTTAATTCACTAATATTTGCTTTATACATTTTATTATTTGTTTAATAAGGAGTGAAATTATGAAAAACATAGCTATATTAGGCGTCACTGGGTCTATTGGACGCCAGACGATAGAGGTAGTAACAGCGTATCCTCATCAATTTAATGTTGTTGCTATAGCTGCAGGAAAAAATACGGATGCTTTAAAAGATATTCTAAATGTTACATCACCAAAATTAGTGAGTGTTCTTAGTAAAAAAGATGCTGATCAATTACAATTATGTTATCCAAATATTGAATTTTGTTATGGTGATCAAGGATTAATTAAAGTTGCAACGTATCGTGAAGTGGATATCGTTTTAAATGCAGTTGTAGGTTTTGTTGGGTTAATTCCAACAATTGAGGCTATAAAAAAAGGCAAAGATATAGCTTTAGCAAATAAAGAAACGTTAGTTGTTGCTGGTCATATTATTACTCAACTTGTAAAAGAACATAATGTTAAGTTACTTCCAGTGGATAGTGAACATTCAGCTATTTTTCAATGTCTTAATGGAGAAAATCATCAAGATGTTCAACAAATTATTTTAACTGCATCTGGTGGAAGTTTAAAAAATAGAACAAGAGAATCGTTAGTTGGCGTGACTAAAGAAGAAGCGTTAGCACACCCAAATTGGTCAATGGGCAATAAGATAACAATTGATTCAGCTACTATGTTTAATAAAGGTCTAGAGATAATCGAAGCTAAATGGTTATTTAACGTTGATTACGAAAATATTAAGGTGTATATACATCCTGAAAGTGTTGTTCATTCTATGGTAGAATTTGTTGATGGTGGAATCATTGCACAACTTGGAGTACCAGATATGAAGTTACCAATTCAATATGCATTAACTTATCCTTGTAGGATGCCAATTATTGGTTCTAAAAGATTGAGATTAGAGGAGATGTCGGGATTACATTTTGAGTGTCCTGATTTTAAACGCTTTAAATCATTAGAATTTGCATATACTGCAGGTAAATTAGGTGGGAGTATGCCATGTGTATTAAATGGAGCAAATGAACAAGCAGTTCAATTATTTTTAAATGATCAAATTGAGTTTTTACAAATTGAAGAACTTGTCGAAAAAGCAATGAGTCAACATCAGATAATTAATAATCCATCTTTAGAACAATTAATTGAAGTTGATCAATGGGCACGTGATTTTGTTATGGAGACGATTAGGGAGGAAATTTATGCAAAACATAATTAATATTATTGTTTTTATACTTGTATTTGGTTTTATTATTTTTATTCATGAATTAGGACATTTCGTTGCAGCGAAATATTTTGGAGTATATTGTAGCCAATTTTCAATAGGAATGGGACCTAAATTACTTTCTAAAAAAATAGGAGAAACAAATTATGAGTTACGTGCTCTTCCAATTGGTGGATTTGTGGCAATGGCTGGAGAAGTGGAACAAGAAAATAACGAAGAAATGAAGGATATTCCTCTAGAAAGAACTTTACCAGGTATTAGTGCATGGAAAAGAATTATTGTCTATTTAGCAGGAGTATTTATGAATTTTTTGAGTGCTTTTATTGTGGTAGTTATAGTGTACTCATTGTCATATTCAGTACCTAGTAATAATTCTATCATTGGTTCTGTTGGAGATCATTCACCTGCTATGATGGCTGGATTACAAGAAAATGATACGATTAACAAAATTACAATAGATTCTACTGGCAAAGAGTACTTAATTGGTTCTTTTAATGACCTTACTAATGCATTAGAAAAAGAAAGTAATGTAGATCACAATGATACATTAGGTATGGAAGTATATTTTACTCGTGATAATCAACAACATTCTGTTCACATAGATGCAATTTATGAAAGTGATTTAGGTAAATACATTATTGGAATTACACCTGAACACAGAAAAATGAATTTTGTAGAAAGTTTACAAAGTACTGTCGATTACTTTAAAATTACTACAATGCAAATATTTGATACACTAGGAAAATTAATTACTAATTCTAAGGAAACTTTGTCACAACTTTCAGGACCAGTTGGTATTTACGATGTTACCGCTAAAATTACTGAATCAGGAAATATTTCAGCAATCTTTATGTTGTTTGCTTTACTTGGTATTAATGTTGGAATATTTAACTTATTACCAATTCCTGGACTTGATGGAAGTCAGGTATTATTTACTCTTATTGAAAAAATAATTGGTAAAGAGATTCCAATTAAAGTACGCTATGGTCTTCAATTAGCAGGGTTTGGAATATTAATTTTATTAATGATAATTGTTACATTTAATGATTTATTTAGAATCTTTTAATAAGCACACTTGTGCTTATTTTCATCTTTAAAAAAAGGAGGGATAAAATTATGGATAAGCTTTCAATATTATTAGAACAATTACAATTAGAGAATGAAGTTTCACAGTTGAAATCTGGAAATCTTTATAAGGTATTAATTCAAGATGATATATTTAAATTTTACATCTCATTATCAAGTTTATTAGACTACAATGAATTTGTAGAATTAATGAAGAGTAAGCAACATTTTCCTTATGAATGTACATTTATTTTTTCATTAGATCATCATATCTATAAAGAAAGTGATCTTTTAGCTTATTTTCAATACTTTGTTGAAAAATATAAAAAAGAATTTCCACAAATTAGTAGCATTGCTACAAATCATGTTCATTTGGATCGTGATTTGTTGAAAGTGGAAGTAATGAACGAGTTACAATTAACTCAAATGAGTTTAATTAAGGCTCATTTACTAGAATTTTATCGTCAACTTGGAATTAATGTTGATATCCAATTTTATATTAATCAAGAAAATGAAGAATATAGAAAACTCCTACAGGAAATGGAACAAGACTATAATAAAGATGTTGATGTAGAACAAAAACAGATTAACGTAGAAAGTAAACCAGTAAACCATTTTCATAGAAAATACAATGATGTTATTTCAATGCAACTATGCGAAATTAATGGGGATTTACCAAGTGTAAGTATTCAAGGTTTTGTTTATAAAGTAGAAATGACTAAGATACGTTCAGGACGACATATTCAAGCTTTTTATGTGACAGATTATACAGACTCTATTTTATGTAAACGATTTGAAAGTTCAAGGTTAACACTAGAGGAATTAGAAGAAGTTAAAAAAGGATGTTGGATTAAAGTGCAAGGAGAAGTAAAGTACGATAACTTTGCAAAAGAAACTATTATGTTAGCAAATAAAGTAGAGATTATTCCTGCTCCAACAAAACGTCATGACACTGCTAAGCAAAAACGTGTTGAATTGCATACTCATTCTAAAATGTCTGCTATGGATGGAATAGCTAATGTAACAGATTATATAAAACAGGCAGCTTCGTGGGGACATACAGCAATTGCTATTACAGATCATGGTAATGTTCAGTCATTTCCAGAAGCTCAAAGTGCATCTAAAAAAGAAGGAATTAAAATGATTTATGGATGTGAGCTTAATATTGTAGACCAAACATTAAATATTGTATACAATGAAAAACACATTAATTTACAAGATGCTACATTTGTTTCATTCGATTTAGAAACAACTGGCTTATCTGTTATTCATGATGGTGTTAGTGAATTTGGAGCTGTAAAGATTAAAAATGGTGAAGTAGTTTCAAGAATGCAGTCATTTATTAATCCAGAAAAGAAAATAAGTCCCAAAATTATGGGATTAACTGGTATTACAAACGATATGGTAAAGGACGCTCCGTTAATTAAAGATTACTTACATGAAATTAAGGAGTATTTTGCTGATCATATTATAGTTGCACATAACGCAAAATTTGATATTGGATTTTTAAATGAGTGTTGTAAAAAACATGGTATTGAACCTATTTCTAATCCTTATATTGACACATTAGCACTTTCAAGAGCGTTGTTAAAACCATTAAAATCATATAGATTGGGAAGTGTTTCTAGAAATTTAAAGGTAAATTATGACGACGAAGTTGCACATAGAGCAGATTATGATGCAGAAGTGTTAGGAAACGTATTAGCAGCTTTATTAAAAATAATACAAAGCAAAAATATTTATTATTTAGATGAATTAAACCAATTACAAACGACGCATACATATAAACTTGTATTTCCTTATCATGCAACAGTACTTGTAAATAATAAGATAGGTTTAAAAAATCTTTTTAAAATTATTTCTAAATCGTGTACTGAGTTTTATGAAGGAGAACCTCGTGTTCCAAGAGATGTGCTAACTGAATATAGAGAAGGACTATTAATTGGTACAAGTTGTTATCGTTCAGAGGTGTTTGAAGCTGCACTTAATTCTAGTGATGAAGTTTTGGAAAATACGATGAAGATGTATGATTATGTAGAAATTCAACCTCTTGAAGATTATATGCATCTAGTTGATAGAGGAACAATTGATTCTAAAGAAGATCTTATTTTTTCAATCAAGAGGCTAATTAATACTGCAAAAAAATTAAATAAAATAATTGTTGCAACAGGGGATGTACATTTTGTTAATCCTTCAGATAAGATTTATAGAGATGTATTGATTAGTAATCCAACCATTGGAATTGGTAGAAGAGCCCACCCATTATGTAATCGAAAAGACCCTCGTGCATTAACTCCTAATCAATATTTTAGAACAACTGACGAAATGTTAGAATGTTATCCTTATCTAGATAATGAGGAAACGTATGAATATGTCGTAACAAATACTAATAAAATTGCAGATATGATTGATGGTGATTTTAGTGTTGTACACAATCAATTGTTTACTCCCACTATTGAAGGAGTAGATGAAAAGTTAACAAAACTTTGTTATCAAAATGCACATCGAATCTATGGTGAAACATTACCTGAAATTGTGGAAAAACGATTAGAAAGAGAATTAGGAAGTATTATTAAACATGGTTTTGCTGTTATATATTATATTTCTCATCAATTAGTTAAAAAATCAAATGATGATGGATATTTGGTTGGATCACGTGGATCTGTTGGTTCGTCTTTTGTAGCTACGATGGCTAATATTACAGAAGTTAATCCACTTCCTCCACACTATTATTGTCCAAATTGTCAGTATAGTGAGTTTATTGAAGAGGGAATTGTAGCAGACGGGTATGATTTACCAGATAAAAAATGCCCTTGTTGTAATCATTTATTAAAAGGAGATGGGCATAACATTCCATTTGAGACGTTTTTAGGATTTGATGCTGATAAAGTTCCTGATATAGATTTGAATTTCTCAGGAGATTATCAATGGAAAGCACATCAGTATACGCAGGTTTTATTTGGAGAAGATAAAGTGTACAGAGCTGGGACTATTTCTACTGTTGCTGATAAAACTGCATATGGATATGCTAAAGGATATGCGGAACTTTTAGGAATTGATCATACAATTAGATCAGCTGAATTAGAAAGAATCGCATTAGGATGTACAGGTGTAAAACGAACTACAGGTCAACATCCTGGAGGAATTATAGTTATTCCTAGTAATATGGATGTATATGATTTTACACCAATTCAATTTCCTGCTGATGATATGAATGCATCATGGAAAACAACTCATTTTGATTTCCATGCAATTCATGATAATGTTTTAAAACTAGATATTCTAGGACATGTTGATCCTACTGTTATTCGAATGCTACAAGATTTAACTGGAATAGACCCTAAAAGTATTCCTACCAATGATCCTAAAGTAATGAGTTTATTTTCTTCTACAGAAGCATTAGGAATAGATTTAACTTATTTAAATTGTAAAACAGGTGCATTAGGCTTGCCTGAATTTGGTACAACTTTTGTTAGGGGAATGCTAGAACAAACAAAACCTAAAAATTTCAATGATTTGTTAATTATTTCAGGATTGTCACATGGAACAGATGTATATTTAGGAAATGCAGAAGCATTAATTAAATCAGGAACTTGTACATTAAGTGAAGTAATTGGATGTAGGGATGATATTATGGTGTATTTGATTGAAAAAGGATTACCAAATAAGGATGCATTTGATATTATGGAATGTGTTCGTAAAGGTAAGGCACCTGCAGTATTCCCTGAAAAAGATTATGAAACTTTAATGAGAAAGTATGGAGTTCCAGATTGGTACATTGAATCATGTAAAAAGATTAAATACATGTTTCCAAAAGCTCATGCTGCAGCGTACGTACTTTCTGCAATTCGAGTTGCATGGTGGAAGTTATATTATCCTAGAGAATACTATGCAGTATATTTTACAACTAGATGTGATGCCTTTGAAATAGAAACAATGATTAAAGGGAAGGATGTAATGTTACGTAGGAAAGAAGAAATAGAAAAAGCAAAACTAGAGTATAAAGCTTCCAAAAAAGATGAAGATTTACTTGCAATGTTTGAAATTGCGCTTGAAATGTTTGATAGAGGATATTATTTTACCAATGTATCTATTGAAAAATCTGACGTTTCTCAATTTATTTTAGATCAAGATGATGATCATGCATTAATTCCTCCTTTTGTTGCAATTGATGGATTAGGGGAGTCAGTAGGTCAAAGTGTTGTAGATGCAAGAAATCAAAATTATTTTTTATCAAAAGAAGATGTAAAGAAAAGGACTAAGTTAAATCACAATCAACTTCAATTTATGTCTCGATTAGGGGTTTTTAACCATTTAGATGAAGAAAACCAAATTTCGTTATTTTAAATCTTATTTAGGTTATTAATTAAGGAGGAATTATTCAAGTTATTAGTTATTTGCTACCTGTTATATTCATAGCAGTAGTACATTATTATATTTTTGAAGAAAATAAGAACATAATGAATTTAATAAAATGTTTAGTTGTAGATGGTGTTGTAATAAATGTTATTGCACTAAATATTGTAAAATATGTTTTTAACAAGCCAAATATTTTAAGTAGTGAGGTTTATTCATATCCGTTATTTTGTCTTAAATACATTATTTTATGTTTATTTATAGGAATTATAACATTAGTTATTTTAGGAGTGCTAAATTCTAAAATTAGTTTTTTAAGACTACAAAGTAAAACTACAAAATAAGATATAATCTTAAAAACTGTACTATGTATTTTAATATGTATTGGATTTATATTTCTTTTTATGTCACGATGGTTTGTCTCATTTGTTGGTGAGATTACACCAGAACAATTTTTGTTTAATTTAAAGTCTCCATTAAAAGGAACAGCTTCAGGAATGGTTCAGGAAATAATGCAAGGACCAGTTTTTCAAATTATGTCAGTATTAATCATTTCAAATATTATACTTAATTTTAACTATGAGGTATTTTATCAAAAGAATCATGAAAAAATTAAGGTTATTTCTAAAAAATGTATCAAAATATGATGATTATCTTATCAGTTTGTATATTCATAGGTGGCGTACTTTACGATAGCAAAAAATTACAACTAACAGAGATTATCAAAACCTATATGACAGATTCTTCATTTATTGAAGAACATTATATAGATCTAAATAAGATAAAAATTTCATTTCCTAGTAAAAAGAGAAATTTAATTCATATTTTTTAGAGTCAAGTTGAAAACTCATATTTATCTAAAGATTTAGGTGGCTACATGGATATAAATTTAATGCCAGAATTATATGAATTATCTAAAGAGGGTATTAGTTTTTCAGACAATGACGTATAAGACGGTCCATATCAAACATATGGTTCTTCATGGTCAGTAGCTTCTATGATTAATATGGGAGTAGGAATTCCATTAAAAATTCCTATGGATGGAATTCTTATGGAAAGTCTGGTAGTTTTTTGCCTGGTGCTATTGCAATTGGAGACATTTTAGAAACACAAGGATATAATCAAACAGTGATGTTTGGTGCAGATGCAGATTATGGAGGACTTACTACGTTTTATAAAACACATGATGATTTTAATATATTCGATTATAAAGTAGCCAAAGAAAAAGAACTTATTCCAGAAGATTATTTTCAATGGTGGGGATTTGAAGATGTACAAGATGAGTTACAAAGTAACAGTAATTTTTGTAATGACGAATTTATATCTAAAAAAAAGGATAGTATATATACCTTATAAAGATTAATAAACTTATTTATTTAAAAGTGGAATAAATGATATTCCACTTTTTTAATAAAATGATTATATATATTACTATAATAGATAGTTACTTAGAACTAAAAAAATTTTCTTTATAGATAAAATCTTATTTTCCATAATTTTACATAAAAAAACAAATTTTTTTGACATTTGTAGGGTATAGGAGTATAATCGAACCGTTGGAAATATAAGAAAAAAGGAGATAAATATGAATATTTTATATGAATCATCAAAATTGTCGGGAGTTGAAATTCTCTCTATATTTTTGTTTGTTTTATTTTCATTAATGGCATTTAATGAATTAGGTCGTTCAAAAAAATGGGCAGGTATTTCTTTATTTGTTATTTTACCGATTGTTTTAACTATTTTTGTTTGGCCTACAACAGCTGCACCTGGAAATAAATATGGTACAGGTACTTGGTTTAATTGGGTAAAAACATATTCTGCATTAGCTGGATGTATTTGGTTTATGGCCTTAAGATACATTCCTTCTTTACAAAAGAAAAAATGGGCTTTAACATTACCAGCTGTTATTTTAGCAGTAAATATTTTAGAAGCAGTTATTAGAGATTTTCAAGTGTTTAGTTTTCAATTATTCGATGGTGGAATTGTAGAAAATTTATGGACAATGTCTGGACCATGGAATATTATTAATGGAATTGCTGGTATTTTAAATATTATTACAATTTGTGGATGGTGTGGAATCATCATTTCTAAAGATAAAACAAAAGATATGATTTGGCCTGATATGATTTGGGCATGGGTAATTGCTTATGATTTATGGAATTTCTCATATACATATAATTGTATATCAGATCATTCATTCTATTGTGGATTAATTTTATTATTGTCTTGTACAATTCCAACATTCTTTATTAAAAAAGGTGCATGGTTACAACACCGTGCTAATACATTAGCATTATGGATTATGTTTGTAATGACAGTTCCTCAATTTGCTGATGAAATCGCACCAGTTACTTCTACACATAATCCAACTGCATTCCTTGTAGTAAGTATTATTTCATTATTAGCAAATGTAGCTTTAGCAGTATACCAATTTACAAAAATTAGAAAAAATAAATTAAATCCATTAAAAGATGAAATTTATAAAGGTACAGATACTTATACAAAAGTTTTAAATGAAAATATTTAATAAAAGAATAATATAAACTAAAAATTAAGGAAATAAAGAAAGTAAAATAGACTAATTTAATTTGAAGATGATTTTGTAGTTTGCAAAAGTCATCTTCTTTTATTATACATCTTATAATATATCTAAAATTCTTAATTGCATGGTCACAAGATTTATATTTATGTAAGAATGTATAATCTAATAAATAAGGGTAACTAAATTTTAAAAGTCCAGATCAAGTGGTAGTAGAATATTTTTCAAAACTGTAACATATGTGTTGACAGCTAAGAGAAAAGGCGGACTAAATTTAAAAAAACCATTGATTAATATTTTTAATCATGATATCATGAGAAAGTAAAAATTGGCCTGTTGGAGAAACGGTTAACTCACATGCCTTTCACGCATGCATTCACGGGTTCGAATCCCGTACAGGTCACCATTTAGAGGTGTAGTTCAATGGTAGAACAGCGGTCTCCAAAACCGTTAATGCGAGTTCGATTCTTGTCACCTCTGCCATAGAGATTAAATATTAAGAGCAAGTATATTGAAATGAGCCTAGTAGGTATTTAGTTTATTTGGTTCGATTCATGATTGTTGCTCTTTTTTTATAATATTTAGTACATATTTTAGTTATATATGTAACTGATTTAATTTTTGCTATTTTGTAGTAATGCTAAAATTGACATATACACTTTAATGGTATTATATTTATATATGATAACAGAACTAGATTGGTAGTTTTATATAAAATTAATTAAAGAGGATTGATGATATGGATACAAAACAATTGTGTAGTGAAAAATCATTTAAAAATAAATATTTTGACTTATTAAAAAAACAATATCCAACAATTCAGGATGTAAGTGCAGAGATTGTAAATTTAGAAGCAATTTTATCACTTCCAAAAGGAACTGAGCATTTTATGAGTGATATTCATGGAGAATATGAAGCATTCTATCATATTTTGAATAATTGTTCAGGAGTTATAAAAGAAAAAGTGGATATATTATATAAGGAAAAACTAAATGAAAATGAACGACAAGAGTTGTGTACACTAATTTATTATCCTGATGAAAAACTAAATGAGTTAAAAAAAGAACAACAACTTAGTAGAGAATGGTATCGTATAATTTTACAAAGATTAATTGAATTGACTACACTTCTTTCGTCTAAGTATACTCGTTCTAAGGTAAGAAGAGCATTACCTAAGCAATTTGGATATATTATAGATGAATTGTTGCATTCATTAGACAGCCAAGATCATAATATAAAAAGATATCATTCTAATATTATAGATACTATTATTGATATTCATAACGCTGATGCATTTATTGTTGAATTATCTAAATTGATTAAGCATTTAGCAGTAGATCATTTACACATTATAGGAGACATTTATGATAGAGGTTCTAGTGCTGATGGTATAGTTGATTTATTAATGCAACACCATTCATTAGATATTCAATGGGGAAATCATGATATTTTATGGATGGGAGCAGCTGCAGGAAACAAAGCATGTATTGCTACAGTGCTTTATAATAATCTAAGATATAATAATCACATGATTTTAGAAAATGGTTATGGGATTAGTTTAAGAAATCTTACTAATTATGCACGTGATCTTTATTTGTCTTGTGAAAATAAAATTGACCCAGTGATTAAAACAATAGGAATTATCATGTTTAAATTAGAAGGACAATTGATTATGAATAATCCAGATTTTCAAATGGATAATCGATTATTATTGCATCAATTAGATTTAAAGAAGGGGATTATTGAAATTGATCATAAGACATATCAATTGAAAGATCACCAGTTTTTAACAATTGATCCATTAGATCCGTATAAATTAAATGACCAAGAAGAAATGATTATGAATGAATTAGTAAATTCATTTCAAAATAGTATAAGGTTACAAAAACATATTCGATTCTTGTGTGAAAAAGGATCTGTGTATAAAAAATTCAATGGAAATTTATTATATCATGGGTGCATACCGCTTTTAGATGATGGAAATTTTCAAACAATTCATTTATGTCAACAATCTTTAAGCGGAAAAAAATATTTAGATTTTATTGATCAAGTTGTAAGACAAGCAATTTTTGATAAATCAAATTCTAAATATGTTGATATGATGTATTTTTTATGGTGTGGAGATTTATCACCATTTGCAGGACGTACGAGTAGAACGTTTGAACGATTTTTAATAGATGATAGTAGTTGTTATATTGAGCCAACTAATCCATATTATCATTATTTTGATTATGAGGAACAATGTGAAATGATTTTACGTGAGTTTAATTTACATGGACCTAATTCACACATTATTAATGGCCATTTACCTATTAAGGTAAAAAATGGTGAATCACCACTTAAGGCAAATGGAAAATTAATTGTAATTGATGGAGGATTTTGTAAGGCATATCATAGTAAGACGGGAATTGCAGGATATACATTAATTTCTAATTCAAGATGTTTAAGAATTAAGGCTCATGGACGTTTTGAAAGTCAAAAAAAAGCATGTAGTGAAAATAAAGATATTATTTCAAAATCAAAAATGATTGAAACATACGAGCATCGTTTAATGGTTAGGGACAGTGATAATGGTAAAGTTTTAAATGAAACTGTAAACCAATTAAAAAATTTACTTTCAATGTATTATGCTGAACAATCTTATCAATGTTCTGACGATTAATTAAAAAAATGTAATAATATTCAATTATAATATAATCTTTTAGGTTATAATAATGATGGTTAAGTTAATAAAATATAAGCATTAAGTGAGTACAAACTTAATGCTTTTTATCATTTTTTTATCTAGAAGTATTGATGGGATTTAGGGTGTTTCAATATTATTTATATTTTATGTTGTTGAAAATTGAATAGGTTAGTAGAATTGACTTATTATTGAACGGTTTGTTATACTTAACAAGAAGAGGGGGAGTATATTTGGGATTATCGTTAAATGTTGATGTATCAATAGTAACTGTTTTCTTTCAAGGTATTATAAGCTTTTTTTCACCATGTATTTTACCATTGATTCCATTATATATTGGATATTTATCTGGTGGAACTTATGAGGTATTAGAAGATGGTAAGGTTGTTTATCAAAGAAAAAAAGTAATGATTCATACATTTTGTTTTGTTATAGGAATTAGTTTTTCCTTTTTTATATTAGGATTAGGCGTCTCATTTTTAGGATCATTTTTTAATAGTAACCAAATGATCTTTACAATGATTGGTGGAATTTTTATTTTAATATTTGGTTTGTATCAATTAGGTTTATTTGGAAAAAGTTCTTTTTTAAGTAAGGAACGTCGTCTACCTTTTTCAATGAATAAACTAGCCATGTCACCAATTACTGCATTTATGATGGGATTTGTATTTAGTTTTTCATGGACTCCTTGTGTTGGTCCTACACTTTCAAGTGTACTTATAATGTCTGCATCATCTAATACTAGATGGATGGGAATGTTATTTATTATAGTGTATACATTAGGTTTTGTATTACCATTTTTGGCAGTAGGTTTTTTTACTACTAGTGTATTAGAATTTTTTAAAAAACATATGAATATAATCAAGTATTCTGTGAAAATTGGTGCAATATTAATGATTATTATTGGTTCAACAATGATTTGGAATAGTAGAAGTTTATTAATAGGAAATTTACTAGATAATGATACACATTCAAACGATGAACAAAAAGCAGAGGAAAAGGTAGTTCCTGCACCTGATTTTACTTTAGTGGATCAATATGGAAAAAAACACAAACTTTCTAATTATCGAGGTAAAACAGTTTTCTTGAATTTTTGGGCTACTTGGTGTGGACCATGTAGAAGTGAAATGCCACATATTCAAAAAATATATGATGAATATAAAAATAATAAAAATGAAGATGTTGTTATTTTAGGTGTTGCAGCTCCTTTAATTGGTCAAGAAAAAGATCAAGCAGGAATCAAATCGTTTTTAGATAAAAATGATTATTCATATCCAACTTTAATGGATAAAGATGGAAAGATATTTAGCCAGTACAATATTTCTTCATTTCCTACTACGTTTATGATAGATAAAAATGGAAATATTTTTGGATATATAAATGGTGCAATTAATGAAGAAGTAATTAGAGATATTATAGATCAAACAGTGACAGGAAAGCGTAAATAATAAAAAGGGGTATATATGTAGATATAAACCTTTTTTCATTAATTTTATTAAATAGTATATGAATAATTGATAATTTAGTACAGAAGATATAAACTAATATTAAATAAGTAGTAGAAATTGATAAAGGAGTGACATAATGAAATTAAATCAAAGAATTTATATAGCAATAGATTTAAAATCATTTTATGCATCAGTAGAGTGTGTAGAACGTGGACTTGATCCATTAAATACTAATTTAGTTGTTGCTGATAGTAGTAGAACAGAGAAAACAATATGCTTAGCTGTTACTCCATCATTAAAAGAATATGGAATATCTGGTCGTGCTAGATTATTTGAAGTAAATCATAAATTAAAAGAGCTTAATGATCAAAGAAGAAAAAAACTTTATCGCCGTCAATTTAGTGGTAAATCATATGATTCTAATGAGATTAATCAAAATACATCTTTAGAAATAGGATATATTATAGCACCACCAAGAATGGCTTATTATATTGAATATAGCACAAAAATTTATAATATCTATTTACGTTATTTTTCACCTAGTGATATACATGTATATTCTATAGATGAAGTTTTTATAGATATAACAAGTTATTTAAGTGTCTATCAATTAAGTGCGAGTAAACTAGCACAAAAAGTAATAACAGACGTATTAAAGGAAACAGGAATTACGGCTACTGTAGGGATTGGTACTAATTTATATTTAGCAAAGATTGCAATGGATATTGTAGCAAAAAAAATTAAGCCTGATCAAAATGGAGTACGAATTGCAAGTTTAAATGAGAAAATGTATCGTAAATTATTATGGGATCATCGACCATTAACTGATTTTTGGAGAATAGGAAAAGGATATGAAAAAAAATTAGAAGAAAATGGAATATATACTATGGGGGATATTGCAAGATGTTCACTAGGAAAACCTAATGAATATTATAATGAATCATTGTTGTATGATTTATTTGGAGTAAATGCAGAGCTGCTAATAGATCATGCTTGGGGATATGAGCCTTGTACAATTGATATAATTAAATCTTATAAACCTACTACAAATAGTGTTGGATCAGGACAAGTATTACATTCAGCATATACTTTTGAAAAAGCTAAAATCGTATTAAAAGAAATGATAGAAAATCTTGTACTTGATTTAGTAGATAAAGGATTAGTGACTAGTCAAATTGTTTTAGTTGTTGGTTATGATATTAGTAATTTACATAATTCAAATGATAACTATGATGGTAAGGTTACAACTGATCCTTATGGAAGAAAAATTCCTAAGCATGCAAGAGCAACTGTTAATTTAGATTATCCTAATTCCTCTATATACACAATATCTACTAAAGTAGTAGAGTTATATGAAAATATTGTAAATAGACACTTACTTATTAGAAGAATTAACATTTCTGCAAATAAAGTAATCAAAAAATCTTGTGTCCAGTCTAGAATAAGAATGGAACAATTAGACTTGTTTAGTAGTTTAGAAAGTGTGGATTCTAAAAAAAATAATAAAGAATTTTTAGATAAAGAAGAAAAGATTCAACAAACCATTGTAAGTATTAAAAAGAAATATGGAAAAAATTCAATTTTAAAAGGAACTGATTTAGAAGAAGGAGCAACTGCAAGAGATAGAAACAAACAAATTGGAGGACATAAGGCATAATGAGTAAGAAATATGATGATATAATAGATTTAGATTATATAAAATCAAATAGCAGACCACAGATGTCTATGTGTGAAAGAGCAGGACAGTTTGCTCCTTTTGCTGCTTTAGTTGGACATCAAGAATCCATTGACGAAACAGCAAGATTAGTAGATTCTAAAATAGAACTAGATGAAAATGATAAAGCAATATTAGATTATAAATTAGCTATTTTATTAGGAAATAGAAATGATGAATTCACATTTATTTATTTTGTGCAAGATTCAAAGAAATTAGGAGGTCAATATGTTAAATGTAAAGGAATAATAAAAAAAATAGATGAAATTGAAAGAAAAATTATACTTGAAAATGGGATACAAATTTTGATTGATGATTTATTAGATATTGAAAGTACACTATTTAACAATGTAGATTTTTAAATGATATGTTGGAATAAAATGTGAAATTGAATTATTTTGCATTTTTTTGTGTAGAAAAAAAATACTAAATCTGTTAGTATGTAGATATATGAGGAGGGGGAAAATTAATGAATAAAAAAGTTGTAAATATAGCTTTAGCAGTTAGTTTAAGTATGGTTAGCTGTGCGCCAACTTATTGTTTTGCATTAAGTCATGATAGTGCTCGTGAATCTAAAGTGATCGCAAAAGCAGCAACAGTTCACCAATTAAATACAGAGGCTCAATTAAAAAACTTAAGAAGTTTTATTGAAAGTGATCAAGTAAAAGATGGTGATATTATCGAATTAGGTGGTAGTGGACTTATAAATGACGACCGCAGTGATTCATCACCATGGATTATTAAGAAAAATATTACAATACGTGGAGGAAGTTTAAATGTTCGTGCCGGTGGGATTCTTTTAGGATCTAATGTTACATTTGAAGATGTTACTATTTCACTAACTAATCCTATTCGTAATGTTATTATGGCAAATGGATATACACTTACTCTAAAAAATGCAAAGCGTGATACTGGAGCACGTAAAATACATCTTTTTGCAGGAGGATTAACAGGACAACCTACAATTAATGTTCCTTCTGGTCCTAAAGGAGAAATTATTTTATCAGGAGCTTCATCAGTAAATAATGTTTATGCTGGTAGTTTATCAAGTGATCATACGAATAATCAATTTACTCTAGAAAGTAATATTATTGTTGATTCAACATTTACTGGAGAAATAGGAGATTTGTATGCTAGTGGTGCACAAGAAACAATAGTAAATAAAGATGAAATACTAATTAATCCAGGTTATGAACCTGAAGCACCGATGGTAGATACTACTAAATATGTGGTAAAAGGAAAAGTTATTTTTAACATTTCTAGTAGTAGAGTGCGTAATATTTACGGGAATACAGGATACATAGATAATTTAGGTAATGCCCAAGATGCTAGTTTAATTTATAATGGGAAAAAGGAGTTAAATTCTACTTTAAAATTTCAAGATGTTTTAGAATTAAATGTCCAATCTGGAAATTTGTTCCCTGTAGCAAATAGCACTTTTAGTAATGAAAAAGCAACTCTTTCTATTGCAAATGATGCAATATTAAATGTTTCAAATATTAATACAGGAATTAATCCGTTGGTTATTAATGATTATAACGGATCTGGTATGCTGATTCTTGGAGAAAAACAAACATTAAAAATAAATAATACAGTTCAAGGAAGTACAAATGTAGCAATTGGAGATTATTTCTCTAATCATTCTACAAAACTTCCACAAAAAAATCATGTTTATATTGTAGCACCAAATTCTACAGCAGATTCATTCAAACTTATTCCACATAACAGTGATCCTACAATGGCATTTACACGTAATGGTGCTGGAGAGTGGTTAGTATCTAAGGAAGTTGAAAGTGGTGTAAAAATTGCAAATATTAGTCTTGATAGTGTTGTAAAAGTACCTGTAGATAATATGGGAGGAGTTGATATTCCTCTTCATGTTGAGTACTTTCCTGTTTCAAGTGCCCCAATGTTAAGTTCTATACCTTTAACGGTTTTAGTAGATAATAAACCTACTATTGTTGTGGGTAGTGAAGAAGACGGATTTACATACAATTCAGATATTGGTGCTATTGAAATTTATTTATCTGATTCAGGTGAAATTTTAAGTGTTTTAGGAAAAGGTGAAGAATTCCAAATTACGCCTGAAGGATCATATGAAATTAAAATGATTGTTCCAGGAAAATATATGCAAGATGGAATGGATAAAGAATTAACAACAACACTAGTAGTTGGTGATGCACCTATTCCTACACCTCCTCATCATGAAACAGATTTATCTAAGGCAACTGTAACTATTACAGGAGATTATATTTATAATGGATTAGAACAAATTCCAAATGTTGTAGTTACGTTAGATGGAAACACTTTAACAAAAGATACTGATTATATTTTAGAAACAACAAATAATGTTAATGCAGGAACAGCAACTGTCACAATAAAACCTGCAGCATCTAGTATTTATCAAGGTTTTATAAGTCAAGAATTTACGATTCAAAAAGCTCCATTAACTATTCTAAATGTTGATATTGCAAATAAGACTTATGATGGAACTACAGATGTGAGTGTTTTAAATGTCGCATTTGATAGTGGACCTGCAAGATTAATCACATTAGCACAAGGAAAGGATTATACAGTTAGTGCACATTATAATGATGCAAATGTAAAACTTGCAAATCAAGTAAATGTAACTGTTACATTAATTAATGATGCATTAAATAATTATGAATTACAAAATGCTAATTTTGTATTAGCTAATAAAAAAATTGAAAAAGCAGTAGTGAATGCAAATGAAGGGGAATTGTTTGTTTACAATCAACTTGCTAAGCAATATGAATATGATTTATCAACTATGTTACCTACTTTAACAGGTACATCAAATTATGGTGATGTATCATATACATTGGGAGCTATTGCACTTAAGGATTATTATCTTAATGGAGCAATAATCAATAAAAATATTTTAACCTTACCAATTAATCAGGTAAATAGCGATATAGAAGGAAATGTAGGTAAAATTGACATTACAATTTCTACTGATAATTACACTATAAATAATTCTTTTATTACTGTAAAAAGTTTAAATTTAATGGCTCTTACAGGAAATCCAGTTTTAAATAAAACTACGTTAGTTTCTGGAGAAATGCTTTCTTCTATTCAATTATCAGGAAATTTAAATGATAAAGACGGAAATCCTGTTGCAGGTGTATTTACATGGGAAGAGCCTAATAAAGTGTATACTGTTGGAACATATCAAGCTAAGTGGATATTTACTCCTAATGATACAACTATGTACAAGGTTGTTTCTGGATTAGTTACGATTACAGTAACACCTAATGATGTAATAGATAAACCTGAAAAACCGGTAGAACCTCCAGTAGAGCCTCCAATTAATAAACCTATAGAAAAACCTGATATACCAATCAGTAAACCAGAAAATAACATAGTTCCAATCGAACCTAATGTAGAACATAATACAACTAATTTAAATTCGCAAACAAATACTCCTTATCATGTTGATAGCGTAGTTCCAAAAACATCTGATACTAATTTTGCTATTCAATGGGTACTCATAGCATGTGTTTCAGGGTTAGGAGCTTTAGGAGTATATCTAGGATTAAAGAAAAAGAAAAATAACTAATGATTAAATAATTAATTTTTTAAAAAAAGTAGAAACATTATTGTCTCTACTTTTTATGTTTTAAAAATATAATTATTGTACCTAGGAATATTTTATATAGCTAATCTTTGATTATACATATTTTATATAGCTAATCTTTGATTATACAAAAAAATAACATTACTAGATGTTATTATGGTTTATATAAAAGAATAAAGGTCTTTTATTTTTGATTAAATGATAATGAATTATGAATTTAAAGTGGATAATTTTTTTTGTAAGAAATGAAGCTCTTGTAACAAACCTTGTTTAAGTTTTTTTGATAAATATTCACTAATTAATGTCGCAAAAGCAATATATCCAATTATTTCAAAAATAGTAAGTTTAATTAAAAATACATTATCAAATAAGTATGCAAACAATAATGTTGAAGTTGCTAAAGTGAATGCAAATCTTAATTTTTTTGGACCAAAGAAAATCCCATACACGTTTGCACGAACATTTTTTATGTTTTCTTTTATGGATTTAATATAACTTATACATTTTGCTTTAGTTAATTCTTCGTTATGATTTAGTCTTTCGGGAATAATGTCAATTTTTATCATAAGAGTCCTCCTAAATTTACTTCATTATAACAAAATTATTTATAAATTACTACTAATATTACTTTGATTATAGTATGTGTATTTATATTGTAAAAATAATATTAAAAGTTATTTTTTACTAAATATTTTTAATTTTAAAATAATGTGTGCATTTTATGGCTTAATTCGAATCATTGTAACATTTCTACCACATTGTGATTCTTTTCTGTAACTAAAGAATAAGTCGTTATTTTCAATGGTACAATATGGACTTATTGTAATATTTTCTAAAGGAACTTGATTAATTATAAGTTGTTTTACAATTAGTTTTTTTGCGTCTAAAAGATATTTATCATTTTGATGATATTGATAACAATCTTTTGCATTAAATGACATTTTATTGACTTTATCAATGACATCTTGTCCTACTTCAAAGTTTCGTTGTTCGATACTAGGTCCAATATACGCGTATATATATTGTGGTTGACATTTTTCTTTTTGAATTAAATGTTTTACTAATTTATTTGTTATCTCGTTTACATTTCCCTTCCAACCAGAATGTATTTCAGCCACAATATTTTGATCTTTACAAAATAGTAATACTGGGGTGCAATCAGCATGGAAAGATAGTAGAAATAATCCTTTCACTCGTGTATACATTGCATCGTAATTATCTAATGCGTCATCACCTGTATACATTCCTTTTCCTGCATCATTTGAAGTTACTTCAATAAAATTAGTAGTATGACGTTGTCTTGAAGCTACCATGTTTGATAAATCTGTATTTAAATATTTTGCCAGCTTTTTACGATTGTTTAAAACATTTTCATTGTTATCATTAACGTTAAAACTTAAATTAAGACTAGATAGTGGTCCAGTAGAATATCCATCTAATCTTGTAGTTGTATATGCTTCTATTGTAGGGTCTATTTTCCATTCAATTAGTTTCATTTTAATCTCCTTATTTAAATTTTTGTAAAAAAGGGGGTAGTCGCCTTGTTTGTTTTTGAATATGTACATAGTATATTGTAGGAGGTGAGTGATATGAATTATTCAAACAATAGTTTCAATTCATTTAATCAGTTTGGTGGATCTACAACTAATGGGTTCGACACTTATGGAAGGGGAGGACACCACAATTTAGGATGTGGATGTACACCTTGCAATCCTTGTAATCCATGTAATGCTTGTTGTCCAAAAGCACAACCTATTGTAATGCCAACACAACTTCAAGTAAGTAAAAGAGTTACTGCTCAAGAACAACCAGTAATTGTGCCTATTGAAAGAAGAACAATTAATCAATGTATGTATTACCCTAGATATTATCCAGTTGTTCAAAACACTTATTATAACCAATTCTAACAATAGATGCACTTATAGTGCATCTATTTCTTTTATACAATCTTCATCAGGATCAATATATATTGTTTTATATTGATCTAGAATCACTTGACCAGGTTTACCATGATTAGGTCTTTTTAATGAACGAATAGTTGTATAATTTACTGGAACTGAACTACTTAGTTTTCCTTTTGAATAGTATGCTGCAAGTTTTGCTGCTAAACGAATAAGATATTCATTTGGATTATTTGTTGCAATGACAACATGACTTCCTGGCATGTTTTTAGCATGAAACCAGTAGTAGTCTTTTTTTGCATATTTAAAGGTAAGATAATCATTTTGGATATTATTTTTTCCAATATATAACTCAATATTCTCTTTTGTCATATATTTTTTAAAACATGGTTTTAAATCTTTAGTTTTTCCTTTTGTCTTACTTTTTCTTAGGTAACCTAACATTTCTAATTCTTGTTTGATTTCTAATGCATCTTCAAATGTTGCTCGTTGCATCTGTGTAAGTAATGTATCAAAATAGTCAATTTCTTCATTAGTTAAACGGATTTGTTCATTTAAAACAGAAATAGAATTCTTTGCTTTTTGATATTTGGTATAATATTTTTTCGCATTAGTTTTACCATCAAATCGTGGATCAAGTTCTATAGTGATAAATGAATCATCATAGTAATTAGGAACAGTGATTTGATTCATTCCTTTTTGAATAAGGTGAAGAGAAGCAAATAATAAATCTCCTTTAATTCTAAATTCATCACTATTTACTGAATCATCCAAGGTAAGTTGTAATTTTTGTAATTTTAATATATTTTTTTGTAATTCTTGATGAATAAAGCGTTCTAAATTTGCAGTTTGTTGTTTAATTCTTTCTTTTGTATCAATATTAAAGAAAAATTGATCTAATCCTAAATATAATTCAATTTGTTCAATATTGCCATGCAAATGAAGTAATGGTATTAAGTGAAAATATCGTTTCCCATTGATGTTTGTAATATATAATGTTTTAGAATGAAGTATTTGAGTAATAATATCATGAAAGTTTTCGCCTTGGTCCATTCTATAAAGGAGTTCTTTAGAAAGGATAGGAGAAATTCCTTGAAAAGTTTTATTTAAATTATCACTGACAAATTCTGTTGTGGTTATAGGATTTAGTTTATTAGGTTGCATAGGAGGAAGTTCATAATTTGCACCAGGTTGTAAAAAACGTATAGTATTTTGACTAGGACTAATTCGTTTTAAACAATCAATGATTTTGCCGTTTTGATTACATAGTATAAAATTAGAATGTTTTCCCATAATTTCTATGTAGATATAAAGGGAAACAAGATCTCCAAGTTCATTACGACTAAGAATAGTTATTTTCATAACTCTGTCTAATTCTATTTGTTCAATTTTTTGAATATGACTTCCTTCAAGGTGCTTTCTTAATAGCATTACAAATTGAGGAGCAACTTGAGGCGTAGGATATTTTTGATAGGTTAATGCTACTCTTGCATGTGTAGGATGGCAAGATATAAGTAGTTTTTCATTTGTATGATTGGCACGAACATTAATAAGCAATTCATAATTAGAAATTTGGTATATTTTATTAATTCGACCATGGAATAATCTGTTTTGCAAATCATTCACTATATTATGCATAAAAATTCCATCATAAGACATTGTTATCACCACTAGAATTATACCAAACTATAGTCGTTCAATAAAGAAAAAAGATTGACAAATTTTTTGATGTTTTGTATTCTTTATAAAAAGGTGGTATTTGAGATGAACAAAGGTAAGTTAATTATATTAAGTGGCCCTAGTGGAGTAGGAAAAGGAACAGTTCGAGAAAAATTATTTGAAGATGAAAGTCTAAATTTAGCTTATTCTATTTCAATGACAACGCGTTCTCCTCGTATAGGAGAAGTAGAAGGTAAGCATTACTTTTTTGTAGATAAAGATACATTTGAAAAAAAGATTGCAGAACATGAATTTTTAGAATATGCCTCATTTGTTGGAAATTATTATGGAACACCAAAAAGTTATGTTGATCAACTTTTAAATTTAGGAAAAAATGTATTATTAGAAATTGAAGTACAAGGAGCATTACAAGTAATGCAAAAATGTCCAGAGGCATTAACTATTTTTTTAGTACCTCCTTCAATGGAAGAATTAGAAAAGCGTATTCGAGGTCGTAGAAGTGAAGAAGAACATATTGTTCAAGAGCGATTAAATAAAGCAAAATCTGAAATTGCTACTAGAGATCAGTATAAGCATGTAGTGTGTAATGATGATGTGTTGCTAGCTAGGGATGAAATTGCAAAGATTATTAAGGAAAATGTATTGACTCAAGAGTAAAGATAGTTTTTTTACTCTTTTTTTGGTACAATGAATAACGAGGTGATAACATGTATATTGTAGATGTGTTAATAGAACATAGAACTTATCAGTTAGATCGCACATTTTCGTATTTATCAGATGAAAATATACAAAATGGTATACGTGTTAAAGTTTTGTTTAATCATAAAGAAGTAATAGGATATGTAGAAAATGTCACATACACTAAATATTCTGTTGAAGAATTAGAACAACTGCATGGTTTTAAGCATGAAAATATTTTAGAGATTATTGATCAAACACCATTACTTACTAGTGAATTATATGAAGTAGCTAATTACTTAACAAAAGTTACATTAGCTCCTAAAATATCGTGTTTATCTACAATGTTACCAACATTGTTAAAACCTAATAGTAAAAAAGGTGTAGGTAAAAAATATGAACGTTTTGTTCGTGTTATTGGAAAAGGGGATTTTATAAAAACTAAAAAACAGAAATTATGTTTTGAATTTATACAAAAATATTCTCAACCAATTAAAGTAAGTGAATTGCCTTATTCTATGGCTATTTTAAAAAAACTAGAAGAAGTAAATGAGATTGAAATTTTCCAACAAGAAGTTTATCGTGATCCTTATAAAGATATGAATCAAAAACAAAATTGGTCAACATTAAATAATGATCAACAATCAGTAGTAGACCAAATTATTTCATTAAATTGTTTTAAAATAGGATTATTGTATGGAGTTACAGGTTCAGGTAAAACAGAAGTTTATTTACATATTGCAAAAAAAGTGTTAGATCGTGGAAAAGGCGTGATGATGTTAGTTCCCGAAATTGCATTAACACCAATGATGGTAGCAAGATTTAAGGAATGTTTTGGAAATAATGTTGCAGTCTTACATTCTAGATTATCTGAAGGAGAAAAATATGATGAATATTTAAGGATAGCTAATCAAGATGCTATGGTAGTGGTGGGAGCTAGAAGTGCTATTTTTGCACCAATTCAAAATTTAGGAGTAATTATTATGGATGAAGAACATGATTCTTCCTATAAACAAGAATCAACGCCAAGGTATCACACTAAAGATATCGCAAAATTTCGTGCAAAATATCATCATTGTCCTCTTATTCTTGCAAGTGCAACACCTTTAGTAGAGACATATGCAAGAGCGAAAAAAGGAATATATGAATTATATGAACTAAAAAAACGTTATAATAATCGTGATTTACCTGCAGTGACTATTGTAGATATGGCAAGTGAAGTAGCTAATCGAAATTATTCTGTTTTTTCTAATACAATGAAACAATGTATTCAAAAATGTATTGATCAACAACAACAAGCTATTATTTTATTGAATCGTAGAGGATATTCTAATTACGTGATGTGTAAAGAGTGTGGTCATGTTATAAAATGTCCACATTGTGATGTTACATTGACTTATCATAAAGTAAATAATCAACTAGAATGTCATTATTGTGGTTATCATACACATGTAATTCATCGTTGTCCTCAATGTAAGTCAACGTATCTTCAAACTATTGGGTATGGTACTCAAAAAATTGAAGAAGAAATTTATAAAGAATTTAAAGGTGCTAAGGTTATTCGAATGGATGTAGATACTACTCGAAAAAAAGATGCACATACAAAATTACTTCGGGCATTTGCTAATAAAGAAGGAAATATATTATTAGGGACTCAAATGATTGCAAAAGGATTAGATTTTGAAAATGTTACATTTGTTGGTGTGATTAATGCGGATGTTATGTTGAATTTGCCAGATTTTCGAGCAAGTGAAAGGACGTTCCAATTACTTTGTCAAGTATCAGGAAGAGCTGGTAGAGGTCGACATGATGGCAGTGTTGTGATTCAAACATATAATCCAACTCATTATGCAATTGTAAATGCAAGTAGACATGATTATGAAAAATTTTATCAAAAAGAAATGGAATATCGTCAATTAGGAAATTATCCACCATTTTGTCGTATAGTTAGTGTGTTAATAAAATGTAAAGATGAAAGCAAATTACAACATCATACTAATTCAATTTTATCTTTTTTAAAAAAGAACATTAAAAATGCAATGGTATTAGGTCCTTCGCCAGCATTGGTATATAAAGTAAAAGATGATTATAGAATGAAAATTTTAATTAAATATAAGGATGATAGTAGTGTTTATGAGCAATTAAATAGATTACATATCCATTATAATAAAAAAAGCAGTGAGGGAATATCTCTTATGATAGACTTTAATCCTTATCAACAAATTTAAGGAGGAGCATATGCGAAAAATTGCGCTTGATATATTATTACAATATAAAGAAAATCAAAGTTTTCTAAATATTTCATTAAACCATGAACTAAATCAAAAAAATTTAAGAAAAGAAGATAAAGATTTAATAACAAATATAGTTTATGGTACAATTAAAAACGAAATGTATTTAGATTATCAGTTAAGTCCATACATAAAATCAAAAATAAAAATTTATGATTTAATGGTGTTAAAAATGTCATTGTATCAAATGATATTTTTAGATAAGATTCCAAATTATGCAATTCTTAATGAAGCAGTTGCAATGGTAAAATTAAAAGGTGGAGTTTATCGAAGCAAAGTGATTAATGCTATTTTACGGAATTTTATTCGTAATGGAATTATACCAGTTACTGGAAATGAATTAGAAAAACTTTCTATTGAAACTAGTACACCATTATGGATGGTAAAAATGTTTGAAAAACAGTATGGCTTAAAAACATGTATAAAAATCCTTCATTCCTTTCATGAAGTACCATTACTTAGTGCTAGAGTAAATACATTAAAAACATCTAAGGAAGATATATTAAAAGATTCAAATATTAAAGATGGTTATCTTAGTCAAGAGGGAGTTGTTTTTTTACACGGTAATATTGCAAATACGACACAATTTCAAGAAGGAAAAGTTACCATTCAAGATGAATCAAGTCAATTAGTTGCATTATTACTTAACCCAAAAAAAGGAAGTAGAGTTTTAGATATGTGTAGTGCACCTGGATCAAAGACTACACATTTAAGTGCAATTATGGAAAACACTGGCATAATTGAGGCCGTAGATTTATATCCTCATAAAATAGAGTTAATTCGTGCAAATAAACAACGATTAAATGCTACAAATATTCATGAGCAAGTATATGATTCTACTAAATTATTAGACATTTTTGAAAAAGAAAGTTTTGATTACATATTGTTGGATGGTCCATGTTCTGGACTAGGTGTAATTCGTAGAAAACCAGAAATTAAGTATGCACCTTCATCAAATATGGATGATATTATTATTATTCAAAAAAAATTGTTGGAAAATGCATATTTACTCTTGAAAAAAGGTGGAACTTTGGTCTATAGTACTTGTACAATGAATAAAAAAGAAAATGAACAACAAATAAAATGGTTTGTTGAAAAATATCCAGATATGAAAATTGAAATACAAAGATGTATTTTTCCATACGAATATCATAGTGATGGTTTTTATATGTGTAAAATGATAAAGGAGTAAATATGAAAAAAATATATGATTATACACTAGAAGAATTATGTCAACAATTTACAAAGATGCAACAAAAAAAATTTAGAGCACAGCAAGTATTTGAATGGCTATATGTAAAGCACGCTAATAATTTTGACTTGATGAGTAATATTGGTAAAACATTGCAATTAGAATTACAAAATCAATATCTTATTGATTTTCTAAAATTGAAAAATAAGCAAGTTTCAAAAGATGGAACTGTAAAATATTTATTTGAGTTAATCGATGGACATCTTATTGAGACTGTGTTGATGAGAATGGATTATGGAAATTCTGTTTGTGTGACTAGTCAAGTTGGTTGTAATATGGGATGTAAATTTTGTGCTAGTGGACTGTTAAAAAAACAACGTAATTTGTCTGCTGGAGAAATGGTTGCTCAAATTATGTATGTACAAAAGGAATTAGATTTAGAATTTGAACGTGTAAGTCACGTTGTAGTAATGGGTACTGGTGAACCATTTGATAATTACGATCAGGTGATGCAATTTATTACTATTATTAATGCACCAAAAGGTTTAGCTATAGGTGCTAGACATATTACTGTTTCAACATGTGGGTTATGTAATAAAATTAAAGAGTATGCAGATTTTGGTTTACAAGTTAATTTAGCTATTTCATTGCATGCACCAAATGATGAAATTCGTAATCAAATAATGCCAATTAATAAAGCAAATAATATGGATGAATTAAGACAAGCAATTCAATATTATACAAGTAAAACTTCTAGAAGAGTAACATTTGAATATATACTATTAAAGGATGTTAATGATAGTTTAATTTGTGCAAGACAGCTAGCTCACTATGTTTCAGGATTAAATGCTTATGTTAATTTAATACCATATAATAGTGTAGATGAGCATGGATTTAAACAATCAAGTAAGGATACTATTGAACGATTCTATAATGAATTGTCTAGATTGAAAATTCGTGCTACAATCCGTAAAGAACATGGTGCAGATATTGATGGAGCATGTGGGCAATTAAGAGCAAAATATCAGGGGGCTAATCATGAATTATTATAATATAACAAACATAGGAAAAAGAAAAAATAATCAAGATCAAGTGTACATTACACAAAATTCTGGTAATCAGATATTGGCACTGGTATGTGATGGTATGGGTGGTCACAATTCAGGAGATTTAGCTTCTAAAGTAGCATGTGAATATATAGTAGATTGTTTTAAAATTATGCCAGTATTTGCATCTAAAGAAGAGGCGACTAAGTGGTTAGATAGTGCAATATTAAAAGCACACGATATTACAAAACGTCTTTCTAAAACTTCTAGTGTACATGATGGAATGGGGACAACAGTAGTTGTAGTACTTGTTTTAGAATCATCTTATTTAGTATCAAGTGTTGGTGATAGTAGATGTTATTTTATTGATAATAGTACAATAGAACAACTAACAGAGGATGATACTTTTGTAAATGAATTAATTAAGTCTGGAATAATTACGCCTAGTGAAGCTAAAAATCACCCAAAACGAAATGTATTAATGAAAGCAATTGGAGTTAGCGATGATATTAATCCTAAGACTGCTGATTATCCGTTACGTCCAGGATATATTGTGCTTTGTTCTGATGGACTATATAATAGTGTGGATTCTACTCAATTATTAGAAGTGATGCAAACCAAGGCTTCATTAAAAAATAAATTAGAGGCATTAGTAACATTAGCGCTTGAACAAGGAGCTAATGATAATGTTACCATTGCTGCAATTGAAGTGGATGGGGGTGATATAGATGGGAAATAATAAATTTATGATTGGAGATCGTTATCAAATTAATGCAATCATTGGTCAAGGTGGAATGGCTGATGTATATTTAGCTAATGATATTATTTTAAATCGAGAAGTTGCTGTTAAAATATTACGTGATAATTTAGCTGAAGATCCTGTTTATGTAAAAAGATTTAAGCGTGAAGCAAATGCTGTTGCGACATTATCTAATCCAAATATCGTAGAAATATATGATGTTGGTGAAGAAAAAAATAGATATTATATTGTGATGGAGTATGTTGCTGGACAAACATTAAAAGAATTAACGTATAAGCGTGGCGCACTTCATGTTAGTGAAGCTATTGATATTATGAAACAAGTTGTCAATGGGGTAAAAGCAGCACATGAATGCGGAATTATTCATCGTGATTTAAAACCACAAAATATTTTAGTAACGAATGGTGGAATAGCAAAAATTGCTGATTTTGGAATTGCTTCTATTTCCTCAGCTGTACAAGTAACAAAAACGGATACGATTATGGGATCGCTTCATTATTTGGCACCAGAATTAGCAAGAGGTCAAAAAGCAACACCACAAAGTGATATATATGCACTAGGAATTATTTTTTACGAACTATTAGTAGGGCAAGTTCCTTTTAATGGGGATGCTCCTGTAAATATTGCATTAAAACACATGCAAGAAGAAATTCCATCTGTTCGTGATGTAAATCCAACTATTTATCAATCTGTAGAAAACATTATTATTAAAGCAACAGCTAAAAATCTAGATAATCGATATAGTAATGTCGAAGAAATGTATAATGATTTAGAAAAGGCATTAGAAAATAAAGATGCTCCAAAGTTAGTTTTTGACGTTCCTCAAACTGGTGATACTACAATTATTGCAAGTAATGATGATTTATTTGATGAACAGATGAATAATGGGGAAAATAAAGAGGAAGATAAAGAAAAAGAGAAAAAGAAAAAACGCATGAAAATTGCATTATATAGTGCTATGTCAGTTGCATCTGTAGCAATAATCATGATATTGTTGTTTGCAACCGGTGTTTTTTCTAAAAAAATTAAACAAGTAGAGATTCCACAATCTATTATAGGTATGGAATATGAAGATGCTGTTAATGAATTAAAAAAATTAGATTTAGAAATTAATGATATGGTACTTTATAAAACGTCAGATAAGTATAAAAAAAATGAAGTAATGGCCATTAATCCAAGTACAGGTACAAAAGTAAATGTACATTCAAGTATTCAATTAACAGTATCTAAAGGACCTGAAATTGTGATAGAAAATTATGTTGGGAAAAATATTAATGATGTAAAAAATGAGTTAGAAAATCTAGGCCTTGTAGTTTCTGTTAATTATACAACTAATGATCAACCAAAAAATACAATTATTTACCAATCTATTAGTGAAGGAACTGTAATTGATCCTGCATCTGCTACAAAATCAATTCAATTTGAAGTTTCATCAGGCTATAAAGTAGAAGTAAAAAATGTAATTAATATGCAAGTAGCTAATGCAAAAAAAATATTAGAGGATCAAGGATTTGTTGTTGAATACAATATTTTACCTTCTCCAACAGATCCAACAGAGATAAAAACAATGTCAATTAATACTGTGGTTAAGCAATCTATTGAACCATATACTGAAGTAACAGAAAAAGGGAAAAAAATCGTTTTGTCATACTATGATCATAAACCAGAAATACCTGTAGAAAAACCAACTCAACCACCTTTAGATTCAACAACTCAAAGACCAAATGATACAAATTAACGTGTTCGTTTAAAAAGAAGATTACAAATATAATGATTGTAATAATTATTTTATTTGTAATCTTCTATAAATATGGTGAAGGCATATATATATATATA
>JAHHSU010000040.1 GCA_020025035.1 Thomasclavelia sp.
AATTGTATGTATTTAAAATTATATGCTATATGGATACTTACTATTGTAATTTATAGTATATCTTAGTATAAATAGCTTTGTTTTCAACTGTAATAATGCTATAATAATCGATAGAAATAAGAGGTGAAATAGATGTCAAAACAATTATATAGTATGGATTTTTATGGAAAAAAATTAACTGTAGAAATAGGAGAATTGGCTAAACAAGCAAATGGTTCTGTTTTAGTAAGATATAATGATACAGTGATTCTTTCTACTGCAGTTGCAGGAAAAGAGCCTAAGGATGTTGATTTTTTTCCACTTACAGTAACATACGAAGAAAAATTATATTCTGTTGGGAAGATTCCTGGAGGATTTTTAAAACGTGAAGGACGTCCTAGTGAACATGGTACTCTAACTGCTAGAATGATTGATCGTCCAATTCGTCCATTATTTGCTGATGGGTTTAGAAATGAGGTGCAAATTGTTAATACTGTTTTATCAGTTGATCAAGATGCAACACCTGAAATGGCAGCAATGTTTGGTGCTTCTTTAGCTTTATGCTTATCTGATATTCCATTTAATGGACCTATTGCGGGGGTAACAGTGGGATTAGTTGATGGTAAGTTTATTGTAAATGGTGGTCCTGATTTAATGGAAAAAAGTGAATTACATCTTGAAGTAGCAGGGACTAAAGATGCTATTAACATGGTTGAAGCTGATGCTAAAGAAGTAAGTGAAGAAGTTATTTTAGAAGCATTAGCATTTGGGCATGATAAAATTAAAGAATTAATTGCATTTCAAGAAAAAATTGTGATGGAATGTGGAAAAGCAAAACAAGAAATTCCATTATTTACATTAGATCAAAAACTTGTTGATGAAGTCAGTCATTTAGCCTATGATCGCATGAAAGTGGCTGTAAGTATTCCTGGAAAACTTGAAAGATATGGTGCTATTGATGATTTAGTAGATGAAATTGTAAGTATATATGAAAATAAAGAATACGATGATGAATTGATAAAGCAATCCATACTTAAACAAGTTCGTATCATTTTACATGATCTAGAAAAAGATGAAGTTAGACGTTTAATTACAGAAGAAAAAATTCGTCCAGATGGTCGAAAATTAGATGAAATTAGACCTCTTGATTCACAAGTAGATTTATTACCTAGAGTACATGGTTCTGCATTATTTACTAGAGGTGAAACACAGGTTTTGTCTGTATGTACACTTGGAGCAATAGGAGAACATCAAAAGATAGATGGTTTAGGATTAGAAGATCAAAAAAGATTTATGCATCATTATAATTTCCCACCATATTCAGTTGGAGAAACAGGTAGAATGGGTGCTCCTGGTCGACGAGAAATTGGTCATGGCGCATTAGGAGAAAGAGCATTAGCACAGGTAATTCCTAGTGTTGAAGAATTTCCATATACTATACGTGTAGTATCTGAGGTTTTAGAATCTAATGGTTCATCATCACAAGCTTCTATTTGTGCATCCACTATGGCATTAATGAGTGCTGGGGTACCAATTAAAGAACCAGTTGCAGGAATTGCTATGGGATTAGTAAAACAAGGGGATGATTATACTATTTTAACAGATATTCAAGGAATGGAAGATCACTTAGGTGACATGGATTTTAAAGTGGCAGGTACAAGAAATGGAATATGTGCATTACAAATGGATATTAAAATAGATGGAATTACTACAAAAATATTAGTAGAAGCATTGGCTCAAGCTAAAATTGGTCGTATGAAGATAATGGAAAATATGATGGCAACGATTGATAAAGTTAGAGATGAGTTATCTGAATATGCTCCAAAAATTTACCAAATGCAAATTCATCCAGATCAAATTAGAGATGTCATTGGACCTGGTGGAAAAATGATTAATGAAATTATTGAAAAATCAAATGATGTAAAGATTGATATTGAACAAGACGGACGTGTTGTGATTTATCATAATGACATGGAATCGATTCATATTGCAGCTAAAATGATTGAAGCGATTGTTAAAAAAGCACAAAAAGGAGAAATATATGATGCCACAGTAGTTCGTATAGAAAAGTATGGTGCATTTGTAAACTTGTTTGAAGGTACAGATGGCTTATTACACGTATCTCAAATTTCTCATGAACGTGTACAAGTTCCTTTTGATGTATTAAAAATCGGTGATAAAATTAAGGTTGTAGTAACGGATATTGATGAAAAAGGTAGAGTAAATGTATCAGCTAAAGCATTACTTCCTAAACCTGAAATAGTAGAAAATACACAAAAAGAAAGTAAATAGGATATAAAATAGAATCTATAGGATATGCTTTTTAATGAAGAAGGCAATAGATTCTTTTTTTATTTTAAAAATGATGGTTTAAATAATTATTTTTTAGACATACTTTTTAAGAGGTGATAATAGGATGAACGTAGAAAAATATAATGAGATTGCTAATAGTTGTGCACCAAAAAAGAATGTTTTAAAAAATTGTATTAAAGCATTTGTGGTAGGTGGAATTATCGCATTAATTGGACAGTTCTTATTAAAGTTTTATATGAATTTATTCAATATCGGATTAAATGAAGCTACTGTATATATGGTGGTTACTATTGTAATAGTATGTTGTTTTTTAACAGGATTTGGAGTATTTGATAAACTTGCAAGTTTTTCAGGAGCAGGTACATTTATACCAATTACAGGATTTGCAAATTCAATGAGTAGTGCAGCATTAGAAGGAAAAAGTGAGGGGTTAATCCAAGGAATAGGTTCTAACATATTTAAATATGGTGGTTGTGTCATCACATATGGTATTGTATCTTCTTTTGTGTTTGGGGTGATTCGATATGTCCTTAAAATCTAATGCTACACATTTTATTCATAATGTTTATGTTCAATCTAGTGCAACTTGTGTAGGACCTATAGAACATAAGGGACCTTTAAGTGATTATTTTGATGTTTTTTTTGATGATTATTACTGTCATCAAAAAACCTTTGAAAAAGCAGAACGTGAAATGCAAAAAATTGCAATTCAGACATGTTTACAAAAAGCTAAAGTAAAAGAAGAGGAGGTTGATTTATTAATAGGTGGGGATTTAACCAATCAAATTACAGCTTCTTCTTATACTGCTACTCATTTTAATATTCCTTATATTGGTGTTTATAGTGCTTGTTCATCTTCTTGTTTAACAATGGCTACTGCTAGTTTACTGATTGAATCCAATCAATTTAATCAAGTATTAGCTTTTGTTTCTTCGCATAATGCTACTGCAGAAAGACAATATCGTTATCCAATAGAATATGGAATTCAAAAAAGAAATACTACTACCTTTACAGCTACTGGTTCAGGTGCAATTTTATTATCTAATAAACCTTCATCTATACGAGTAGAAAGTGTTACTTTAGGTAAGTCAATAGATTATCAGCAAACAAATGTAAATGATATGGGTAGAGCGATGGCTCCAGGAGCATATGCTACACTAAAACAACATTTTAAAGATACACAAAGATCATTTAATGATTATGATTTAGTGGTGACTGGAGATTTATCACAATATGGTAAACAAATATTAATTCAAATGTTTGAACAAGATGGAATGGAATGTACTAGTTATGACGATTGTGGTGTAATGTTATATGATATTAAAAAACAGGATGTCTTTTTAGGCGGAAGTGGTTGTGCATGTAGTGCATTAGTCACATATGGATATATTTTGGACAAGTTAAAAAAAAGAGAACTACAAAGAGTATTAATTGTAGCAACTGGAGCATTAATGTCTCCAATTACAATGATGCAAAAAGAAAATATTCCTACCATTGCTCATGCTGTATGTTTGGAGGTGGTATAAAATGGATTATGTATTAGCGTTTATTTTTTGTGGGAGTATTTGTGTGATTGCCCAATTAATCTACGAATATACGACATGGACTCCAGGTCATATTACTAGTTTATTTGTATGTATTGGTTCTTTTTTAGATTTATTTCACATCTATGATAAATTAATTGCTATTTTTCAAGCTGGAGCATTGCTACCAATTACTAGTTTTGGACATTCTATCATGCATGGAGCATTAGAAAAAGTAAATGAATATGGACTAATTGGGCTAGCAATGGGGATGTTTGATCAGACTGCTTCTGGGATTACTACTGCTATATTATTTGGTGTCATTGTTGCACTTATTTTCAAGCCAAAATCATGAAACAGTCATTTGATTATAATGAACGCTTTTTGACATCAGGGAAATGGGTTTATCATTTACAATTTGTTTCTAGTCTTGTAAATGATGAATTAATTTCAAATATTTGTGCAGGATTAGCGTTGATTTCTAGTCCAGAACATTTAACAGATAATTTTTTTAGTGGTAGTATTAGTAAAGTAGATAATGAAAAAGATATAAATTTAGCAATGTTATCAGGGAATATTATTATTGATGTAGATCATCATTATTTTGTAGTTGATGTACGTAAATATCCAACACGTTCTATAGCAGAACCAGAAACTGAAAAAAGTGTACGTGGTGCTAAGGATGGATTTAATGAATCGTTATTAACCAATGTTGGATTAATTCGTAGAAGAATACGAAATACATCTCTTACCTTTCAAAAATTAAGTGTAGGGTCTTTAGCACCCATTGATATATGTTTGTGTTATTTAGACGATAAGTGTAATGAAGATTTAAGAAATGAGATTATTAGACGCGTTAATGATATTTCTACTAAAGATTTAATTATGTCAGATAGAGCGTTAGAAGAATTGTTGATTAGACAAGTATATAACCCTTTTCCTTTAGTTAGATATAGTGAACGGCCAGATATTGTATCAACGCATATTATTAAAGGAAATGTAGCAATTATTACAGATACTTCCTCATCCGTGATGATGTTACCAACAACATTATCTGATATTTTAGAACATGTAGAAGAACATCGTCAAGTACCCATTATTGGTACTTTGATTAGGTTAGTTAGAATCTTTGCAATCTTTTTATCTGTTTATTTAGTACCTTTATGGATACTAAGTACAGTTTATGGAAACAAAGACATTTTCTTATTAGCTAAAGTTCAAGGAATTAGCTTTAATATGTTAATTATGCAAATATTTGTTGTTGAGTTAGCTATTGAGTTATTACGTATTGCAACTATCCATACCCCCACTGGCTTATCTAGTGCAATGGGGATGATTGCTGCAGTATTATTAGGGCAAATGGCTATAGATTTAGGATTGTTTATTCCAGAAATTTTATTATATTGTGCAATTAGTAATGTAGGTTCATTTGCCACACCAAATTATGAATTATCCCTTGGAAATAAATATATTAAACTTGCAATGATTTTAGCTATATGGGCATTTAAAGGGTATGGCTTTATTTTGTTTAATTTTTTCTTTTTGTTGTTTTTAATTAATCTTAAAATATTAAACGTTTCCTATATGTATCCGTTTTGTCCTTTTGATCATCAAGAGGTCATTAGATTTTTTATACGTAGTCCAAAGTCTAATAATCAATAAGATTTTGGGCTTTTTTTACATTTTCTTATACATTGTTTTTTTATTATAAATTTGATAAAATTATTATAATGAGGTGAAGTTATGAATGAGTATCAAGTGACATTACACGATTTTGAGGGTCCACTAGATTTATTGTTACATTTAATTAAAGAAAAACAAATGGATTTAGAGAATCTAGAAGTATCTAAAATTACTTCACAATATCTTGAATATATTCATCAAAGCCAAAGTTTAAATTTAGAAGTAGCTAGTGAATATTTAGTCATGGCTAGTTATTTAATTGAGTTAAAAAGTAAGTCTTTACTCCCTGTTGAGGTAGTTGATATTGAAGATACCTATCAAGAAGATCCTAGAGAAATATTAATAAAGCGATTAATTGAATATAAAAAATATAAAGACGTTGTAGAGGCATTGAAAGAAAAACATGAAATACGTAGGGAGATATTCATTAAACCAAGTAGTACAATGGAGGAATTTATCATAGATACTTCAGAAGTTATTCCAGATCATTTAGAAGTATATGATTTAATTAAGGCAATGCAAAAACTATATCAACGAAAAATATTATCTTCTCCATTAATTACATCTATGGGAAAAAAAGAAATTTCAATTGACGAATGTTGTATTTCCATTAAACAAAAGCTAGAAAATCATAAGAAATTAGCGTTTGATGATTTGTTTGATTCTTATGATCGACACTATTTTGTTGTTACCTTTTTAGCTGTTTTAGTTTTAGCAAAGCAAAATGAATTACATATTTATCAAGATCAAAAGTTAAAGACGATTTATTTGGAGGAAGTAAAAAGATGTTAAATAGAGATGATCAACTATCTATTATTGAAGGAATGTTGTTTTTGTCTGGAGAACAGGGAAGATCACTTAGTGAGATTGCATCAATATTAGAAGTAAAAAAGAACATAGCATTAGAATTAGTAGAAGCATTACAAAAAAAATATGAAGAAGATTCTCAATGTGGGTTATGTATTGTATATTTAGGGGAAAAATATAAAATGGCCACAAGACCAAATCATCGCCATTATTATGAAAAAATGGTTAAACAAAGTGAGGCAACGTTATCGAATGCAGCATTAGAAACCTTAGCTATCATTGCATATAATCAACCTGTGACTAGATTAAAAATTGAAGAGATTCGTGGTGTAGGTTGTGATGCGATGATTCGAAAGTTACAAGCTAAAGCCTTGATTAAGGAAGTGGGTAGAGAAGATTCAGCTGGAAAACCAATATTGTATGGAGTTAGTGAAGAATTTATGGATGCCTTTAATTTAAAATCAATCCACGAATTACCTGAATTATCATTTAATGTTCAAGAAGATTTAGAAGAAGATTTATTTGATGCAAAATATAAAGAAGTATCATAAATTGTAATGAAGTTATATTTATAAAGAATATAGGATAAGGAGGAGTTATCATGAAGGAAGTATTAAATAAAAAAACAAAAGTAGTTTGTACTGTAGGTCCAGCATCTTCATCCAAAGATATATTGGCACAAATGGTACTTGCTGGTATGAATGTTATGAGATTAAATTTTTCACATGGAGATCATCCAAGTCACTTAGAAAAAATAAATATGCTTAGAGAAATTAATCATGAGTACCAAAAAGATGTTGCAATTTTATTAGATACAAAAGGTCCAGAAATTCGTACATTAGATTTTGAAGATGGTAGTATCAATGTTGAAAAAGGACAAATGATAACCATTGTACATGAAGACATACTTGGAACAAGTAGTCAATTTAGTATTTCTTATAAGCAGTTATATCAAGATATCCATGTAGGAAGTACCATTTTAGTAGATGATGGTCAAATTGCATTAGAAGTAGTAAAGATTAAAGATCAAGATATTATTTGTAAATGTTTAAATTCTGGTATCATTAAAAATAAAAAAGGGATTAATGTTCCTGGAATTTGTTTAGGATTTGATTATTTATCAAATAAGGATGTAGAGGATCTTATGTTTGGGTGCCAACATCATGTTGATTTTATTGCTGCTTCATTTGTTCGTAAAGCAAAAGATGTATTAGATATTAGAGAATTATTAAGAAAAAATCATCATGAAGAAATTAAAATTATTGCGAAAATTGAAAATCAAGAAGGGGTAGACAATCTTGATGAAATTCTTGAAGTTGCAGATGGAATAATGGTAGCACGTGGTGATTTAGGTGTTGAAATACCTGCTGATTTAGTTCCTGTAATTCAAAAGAAAATTATCAAGAAATGTAATGCAAAAGGAAAAATTGTTATTACGGCAACACAAATGTTAGAAAGTATGCAAGAACATCCTCGACCAACACGTGCTGAAGTTAGTGATGTAGCAAATGCTATTCATGATGGTACTGATGCTATTATGCTTTCAGGAGAATCTGCATCTGGTAAGTATCCTGTAGAATCTGTAAAGATGATGACTAAAATTGCCATCACTACTGAACAGTACATTGATTATGATCATTTATTACGTCGAGCATTAAGGAGTGCACCAGTAGATAAATCTGAAGCAATTTGTTTATCAGTTGCTGAACTAGCTAGACAATTTGATGTTCAAGCAATTGTTGCTTTTACTCAAACAGGATTTACTGCACAAAAAATGTCACGTTATAAACCAAAATGTTTATTAATTACTCCAACTCCAAACCAAGATACAGTAAACAAACTAGCATTAAATTGGGGAACGATTCCTATACAATGTCAAGTAATGAATACAAGCGAAGATTTTTTAGAATTAGCATTGTCTATTGCAAAAGATTTAGGGGTTAAAAAAGGAGAAAGTATCATTGTAACAGGAGGAACTCCTGGAGTCTCAGGGACTACGAACTATTTACATTTATTAGAAGTAAAATAATATAAAAATTCCTCATCATGTAAATGACTATTGTTATCATTTGATGAGGATTTTTGATTATAGTAGTTAGTGATTTGTTTAAAGTAATGGATAATTCTAAAAGAGAATAATTATTTTTTAGTTTGAATAAATTTTGTTTCTATAGGTTCAATAAGTTGATAGCTAATCATGTTGATAATACATTTTAAAAAATTAAATGGAAAATAAATCAGGATAATAGCACTACCATATGGCGATAAAAATTGTAAAAAACGTGGGATATTTGTAGGTTGAATTAAAGAAGTAGAATTGATTGAATAATGTAAATTTGTATACCATGCAGGTTTATTTAAAAGGTAGGTAGGAGTTACAAATAGGTAGTTAATGATTACCATTATAATAGAAAATAGGATGGTTGTAATACTAATATTTATCAGATAACTAGCAGTATGATTTTTAGAATTTGTTAATTTTTTTATATAGTAGTAAGTTAATCCTATTGTTAAAGATCCAATAAAAGCAGTAATTTGTCCAATTGCAATAGGACCTATTGGTCCTTTAAATAATATTGAAACAAAAAATTTGCATATACATACAAATATCATTGGAATGACTCCTAGTGTCGATACAGAGATAAGAACTACAATATCAGATAAATCAATAGTCAACCAAGGCGCAAATGGATAAGGTATTTCTAGTAAACTTAAGATAATTCCTAATGAAGCTAGTATAGCAATTTGTATCATTTTTTTTGTTTTATTATATTTCATTAATATGTATTCTCCTTTATATATTAAAAGTCGTGAAAATATATATCTTCACGATAAGTATAATTATTTGATTCTGTTTTAAAACTTTATGATACTAGAAAATATTGAATGGTATCTAAAGATTAAGGACGTTTATTATTTTTTTTATAATGTTTATTTTTTTCTTTACGTTCAAGTGCTAAATTACGAAGATTTTTAACTTCTTGAGGTTTAAGAATACGATATTCTCCAGGTGTCATGCCTTTTAAATAAAGGTTACCAATTGATTCACGATGTAAACGGATTAAACGATGACCAACAGCTTCAAACATTCTTCTAACTTGTCGGTTTTTTCCTTCTGTTAGTTTTATTTTTAATCTTGTGTTTTGATGTTCAAGATTTTTATGTGTAACTTTGATTTTACATGGAAGTGTTTTGGTTCCATCTAAATATATTCCCTTTTCTAATTGATGTAATGTTTCCCCACTAACTATTCCTTTTACAGTAATATCATATATTTTTTCTAAATGACTACTAGGATGCATAATTAAATTAGCAAATTCTCCATCGTTAGTCATTAATAATAATCCTGTAGAATCATAATCAAGACGACCTACTGGATAAACTCTTTCTTTAATATCTTGAAATAAGTCAACAACACAGTCTCGTCCCATTTCATCACTAGCAGAACAAATCATTTGTTTTGGTTTATAGAGTAAAAAATAAACTTTATTTTCATTTTCAATGATTTTTCCATTTACTTCAATAATATCGCCTTTTTTTACTTTTGTTCCTAGTTCTGTAATAACTTCCCCATTTACTTTTACTTTACCTTCTAACATTAGTTGTTCTGCTTTTCTACGAGATGCATATCCACTTTTTGCAATAATTTTTTGCAATCTTTCCATTTCCATCACCCATTTGCATTATACTAGAATATGAGTCTAATGCAAAGTAAAAAAATAAGATAAATAGTGCTTATCAAAACAGATAACTTTTTTACATATAAAATAAGCTTTTGAATGTATCTTTAATGCGGTATATAAGAGGATGTTCTATATATTGATAAGGATATGATCCTAACATGTAATCCCCATAATATAATTGAATTTGATTGCCATCTATTTGGTAGGAAACTTTAAGTGATTGGTTTTCTGTAACAGGAAAAGCTAGATCTTTTGTTAAAGTAAATTGATAATTTTCAATTAAATTTGTCCCCTTAAATAAAAGGGTTACGTAATTGTATTGCTTAAAATAAGTTTCAAATAAATTTTGATGGAACATAAAATCATCTCCACAATTAAATGTTATGCAAACTAATGTGATATTGTCTTTTCTAGCTGCATTAATTAAGGTTCTTTTTGCTTTTTTGGTATATCCTGTTTTTCCACCGATACAATGTTCATAATTGAAGAGTAGTTTATTTTTATTTTGCCAAGTACCATTTTGATCAAGACGTTTATATTCTTTGGTACTTGCAATTTCTTGAAATATAGGATTTTGAATACAATAGGACATTAATAATGCCATATCATATACACTAGATAGATTACCATTATCTTCTTCATCTAATCCACTAGGATTAGAAAAAGTTGTGTTTTTCATTCCTATTTCCTTTGCTTTTTCATTCATCATCGTTACAAAATTTTCTACACTTCCACCAACATAAGAAGCTAGGGCTAATGCCGCATCATTTCCAGAACGTAACATTAGACCATAAACAAGGTCTTGTAAAGTCATTGTATGTCCAACTTTAATATAAATTGCACTACCATAAGCTTTGTTGATTGTCTCATCAATTGTGATTGTAGTAGCTAAATCTTGATTTTCGATTACAAGAATAGCTGTCATAATTTTAGATATACTTGCTACACTTTGAATATCGTGAATATTTTTTCCTTCTAAAACTTGTTTTGTATCTGCATTTAAAATAATATAGTTTTTTGCATAAAATTCTAACCCACTTACATTTATAGTGTGTAAGCATACTAAAAGAACTATGATTATTAATTTTTTCATTCTATCACCATTGATACTATATGTGATGGGTAGTATAGATATTACAGGTTGTATCAAGTTTTTACTTAATTCATCTAGGAATAATTTAATTCAAAGAAGATATCCTAATATCTTCAGTTTTTTTTGTATAACATCTTTCATAATAGAAAAGATATTAGAAGTAGTATGAGAAACATTGAATTTAATAACAAATTTATAATGAACTCATAATAATCTAAAGAAATATAATACGGCATCTATGAACTAATTTGTAGTTTATTTATAATTCCACTTTCATTT
>JAHHSU010000041.1 GCA_020025035.1 Thomasclavelia sp.
ATCTATTAACATTTCTAACAGTGCAACCTAATTGAATAGCTGCACGTTTTTTATTTCCGTTATTGTCAACAAGTTGTTTAATAATATCAAATTTAAATTGTTCGTTTTTCATAAGTTCTACCTTTCTCATAATGACCTCCTATAATATAACTTAATAAACTTATATTATAGGACATATTAGTTTTCTGCAACAATAAGAATTTATCACATTCTGTTCAGATTAAAGTGTAAATTATTTTTACTTTCTTTGACAAATAGTAATTAGATAGTATAATTATTTTATAAATATTATTTAATCAAAAAGGGAGGGAAAAAATGAAATCTAATCTCTTTAAATATAAAACAATTCTTATATCATTTTTTTTATTTTTATTTGCTATTTTTTCATTTTTTTATATGCAAAAAAATGAAAAAATAGAGGTAGATTACAAAGGAATTGCTACTCCCAATATTATACATAAAACTATTGATAAAACAAAAATACAATTAATTTATCCTACTTATAATATTTTACCATTAGATGAATTTGTTACAAATTATATCAATGAACAAACACTTCATTTAGATTCTATCAAGCACTTAAATATTAATATTAAAACAGATATTTTTTTTGATCAGTATATTACTTTAGAATTTCTAAAAGATACTGATAATAATGTAATTTCTACACATATAATATTTGATAAAAAAAATGATAAGATTCTTACATTAAATGATATTTTTCGAGGTAATTATCCTGCTATGATAGCGAAATACGATCCTCAATATATTTGTAATAAAAATAATAACAACTTATCTCTTGATTCAAGCCACATTTATTTATATCAAAATAATACTTCTTTGATGCTTGTTATGGAAGAAGTTAAAAATTATATCCGACTTGATAATATCAATATTCCTTCCCTTTATCCTCATGACATTATCCCTCCAACTACTCAACAAATAGACCCAAACAAACCAATGATAGCTTTTACTTTTGATGATGGTCCTCATCCTGAAAATACACCAAAAATTATTGAGTTATTTGAACAATACAATGGTAGAGCTACTTTTTTTGTATTAGGTAGCCTAGCAACCAAATATAAAGATATTATTGTAGATGCATATCAACGAGGATTTGAAATTGATAATCATTCATGGTCGCATCAAAATCTCGTTAAAATTCCTATAGATCAAGCCTATGATGAAATACATCATACTAGTGATGCAATATTTTCAATTACTGGAAAAGATCCTCTCTACTTAAGACCTCCTTATGGTTCCTATAATAATGAAATTAAACAAATTGCAAATTATATGGATATTCAATTATGGAATATAGATACAGAAGATTGGAAATATAAAAATGCAAATGTAGTTACTCGAAACATATTAAAAAATGCAAAAGATAATAGTGTTATTTTAGTTCATGATATTCATAAAAGTACTCTTGAAGGAATTAAAAATGCATTACCTAAACTTCAAGAACAAGGCTACCAATTTGTTACATTAGAAACATTACATAAATACAGAAAGTAAATTAATTACTTTCTTTTTTTGTTCATTTTTGTTTATTGTTTTCAATTTTGTTGTTTTTTGTCGGTTTTAGGTTGCGCTTTCATAAAACTTGTGATATATTTATCATATAAAGTTAATATTTTCACAAAAATTAACAAATATTAAATTATTAAAAGGGGGAAATTTTTTTATAGTTTAAAAGTACAAATTATAGGAAAGTGAATTTTATGACAAAACAAAACAATCATTCACTAACACCTATGGATTATCTTAATAAGGTGTTAGCAGGTACTGCAACTGGTATTGTAGTAGGATTAATTCCCAATGCGATATTGGGAACAATATTTAAGAGTTTAATGAATGTTTCACCGGTATTTGTTACCTTATATAATACCGTTAACATTATGCAATTTATTACACCTGTAATTATTGGTGTTTTAGTTGGTCTACAATTTAATCTAAATCCAATGCAATCTGTAATTGTTGGTGCTGCAGTATTTTTAGGATCAGGAGCAACTATAGTTACAGATGTAGGAGTTAAAATGGTTGGTATAGGAGATCTTATTAACATTATGTTACTTTCAGGATTAGCTGTTTATGTAATAAGATTAATAGGTAATAAACTTGGTTCTCTTACTATACTTCTATTACCAATTATTGTAGGGGCTGGAGTAGGTGCATTTGGAGCATTAATCTTGCCATATGTAAAACAAATTACCATTGTAATTGGTCAAGTCATGAACCATTTTACAACATTGCAACCGTTATTAATGTGTATTTTAATAAGTATCTCGTTTGCAATCATTATTATTTCACCAATTTCTACTGTTGCAATTGGAATTGCAATTGGAATAACAGGTTTAGGAGCTGGAGCAGCAGCAATTGGAGTAACAGCATGTACTGCTGTTTTAGTAGCAGGTTCTAGAAAAGTCAATCAAAGTGGGGTAACTTTATCTGTGTTATTAGGTGGTATGAAAATGATGATGCCTAATTTTATCAAATACCCAATCATTTTAATCCCTATTGTAGTTACTGGATTAGTTAGTGGTATTGGTGGTTACTTATTTAATATTTTAGGTACTCCAAGTAGTGCTGGTTTTGGAATTGTTGGTCTAGTTGGACCAATAGCAGCATATAACGCTACAGAAGTTGGAAATATCTTATTTAATATTATTATGGCATTCTTTGTGATACCATTTACTACAGCATTCATTGTAGAAACAATCTGTAGTAAAGTACTTCATCTATATGAAAAAGATGTATTTAAATATATGCAATAAAAGGGGAGAATATTATGAAAATTACTATTGTCGGTGCTGGAGCTATGGGCTCAAGATTTGGTTATATGTTACATCAAGCAGGAAATGAAATAGAACTTGTTGATGCATGGAAAGAACATGTAGATAAAATTAATAAAGAGGGATTATGTTTAGAAGAAAACAAAACAATTTCAAAACTACACCTAAAAGCTTATTTACCTCATGAAGCAAGCAATATTCCAGATTTAATTATTTTATTTACTAAATCTATGGGATTAGTTCCTATGTTAGAATCTATCAAACAAATAATAGGGGAAAATACTAAAGTATTATGTTTACTAAATGGATTAGGACATAATGACACACTTCAAAAATATGTTAAAAAAGAAAATATTTTAATGGGAGTAACTTTGTGGACTGCTGAACTAAAAGGACCTGGACATGTAAAACTTACAGGAAATGGAAGTCTAGAAATTCAAAATATTGATCCAAAAGGTAAAGATGATGCCTTAAAAATATGTAAAATATTTAATGACGCTAAATTAAACGCAATATATAGTGAAAATGTAATTTTCTCTATTTGGCGTAAAGCTTGTGTAAACGGAACATTAAATAGTGGATGTACAATTTTAGATTGTAATATTAAAGAATTTGGAGAATTAAAAGAGGCTCCAGAACTTATTAGAACAATTATTAAAGAATTTGCAGATGTCGCAAAAAAATATGATGTAGAATTAAACGTAGAAGAAGTTGCAAAAGGAATTGAAGCTATTTACGATCCTGCACATGCTGGTGACCATTACCCTTCAATGCATCAAGATTTAATTCAACATCATCGTTTAACTGAAATAGATTATATTAATGGTTACGTTTCAAAAAAAGGAAAAGATTTCAATATTCCTACACCATATAATGATTTACTTACAACCATTGTTCATTCTAAAGAACAATTATTAATCAAATAAAACAAACAAATGAGCAGTATCTTGCTCATTTATATATCTTGCTCATTTATTTATTTTATATTTATTTTTGAAAATTTTACTGTATAATATTTTATAGGATTACAAGGAGGTACATATGAAGAAAATCTTTATTAAAATTGTTTATGATTCTATACCATTTATTTTACTAATGTTAGGTATTTATCTCACTATGGTAGTCATAAATAGTGCTACTAGTATTATAAAAATTAAAAAAAATAATAAAAAACTACAACCATGTATGTCAAAAAAAGGAAATATTGTTTATATCATTGCAACCATTATATATATATTACTATGGATCTTATCTATTTATTATTATGTAGTTTTATTAAAAGCAAAGCTACCTACAGCTCAAACTTTAAATGCATTTAACCTTTTAACAATCTATACGATGTTGTATTCTTTATTTATACAAGATTACGTCCATATTGAAAGAAAAAAAATATTTTTTGGAAACAGATATTTTGAAACTAGAAAAATGAAACAAATTAAATATGATAAAAATAAGCTACATTTCACATACGATCATAAGCCGTATACTATTTATATTCGATATGCTGATCAAGAAAAATTAATAAGTCACTTAAGTAAAGAAAAATAGTTCTAATAATAGAACTATTTTTTATATATTTAATAAGATTGGTACTAAAATTACTGTCATTATACCAGCTACTACAATTGCAAGAGAACTCATGGAAGCTTCTACTTCACCTAATTCTATTGCCTTGCTTGTTCCTACCGCATGACCTGATGTACCAAGTGCCAATCCTTTAGATATAGGATGTTGAATATTGAAAATTTTAAAGACACTATTTGATACTATTGCACTTAATACCCCTGTAATAACAACTGCTGCAACTGTAATCCCTGATATTCCTCCAGCTTCCTTACTCACTTCAATTGCAATAGCAGTTGTAATTGATTTTGGAATTAAAGAAACAAATAACGAATAATCTATCTTCATAATGAATGCAATAACAATGATTACTACAAAACAAGTTATACAACCTGATAAAATAGAAATAAAAATCAATTTTTTATATTTCTTTAATATTTCAATTTGTCTATATAAAGGAAGTGCTAAACAAATTGTTGCAGGAGTTAATAAATAACTTAAATGACTAGCTGATTGGTGATAATAATTATAATCAATATGTAATATGCTCAACAAAATAATTGTTAAAATAATAGAAATAAGAAGGGGATTACATATTTCTAGTTTTGTCTTTTGTTTTATTTTTACACCTATAAAATAAGTTCCTAAACTAACAAGAACACCAAAATAGGCTGAATCTAATAATATGTTTTTCAATTTTTATTCTGTCCTTTCTTTAATAAATATTCACTTACTAATCCAGTTGTAACCATAATAAATATCGTAGATAATACAACTACTATTATAAATGGCCATATATTAGATGCTAATTGTTCAAAACTATTTATAATTCCTACCCCTGGAGCAATAAACATAACTGGCATAATCATCAACAAAAAATTTGCAGTTTCCTTAATTTGTTCTTCCTTAATTAATTTTGTTACTAAACAAATTAATAAAATAATTAAACCATATATACTTGCAGGTATTGGTAATGGAATAATTTTATTCAAGATTTCTCCTAAAAATGACATCATTATAATAATCATCAATTGATATATATATTTCATATAAAACCTCTTTTCTCTTTTTAGATATTATATCATTCTATTATTTTTTGAAAAGTAGAATTTATGATATAATGATGTCAATAGGGGGGATAATTATATGATTAAACTTATTGCTACCGATATGGATGGAACATTTTTAAAAGATGATAAAACATTTAGCCAAGATTTTTTTAAGACATATGATAATATGAAAAAAGAAGGGATTAAATTTGTAATTGCAAGTGGTAATCAATATCATCTTTTATACCAAAAATTCTTACCAATTAGTTCTGAATTAATTTATATTGCAGAAAATGGAAGCCTTATTGTAAATGGAACTGACATCATTTTTAAAGACGTCATTACTAATTCTAATCTTCAATATTTAAATCAATTATTATCTAGTTGTGATGATATTATTGTTATCTATTGTGGATTAAAAAAAGCTTACATTGATATTCAATATAAACCATATGAAAAAAACTTCATTAGATATTATCATCATTACCAATATGTTAATTCTCTTAAGAATATAGATGATGATATTATAAAACTTGCAATTTTTTCTAAAGATAAAAATAATATTAAATTATTTGATAATTTACGAAGTAAACTCACTAGTGATTTAAGAATTGTTTCTTCTGGAAATCATTGGATGGATATACAAAACAACACTAGTAATAAAGGAATTGCACTAAAAAAAGTTCAAGAAATGTTTCATATATCCAAAGATGAGTGTATGGCCTTTGGAGATCAAATGAATGATTATGAATTACTTCAATCTGTAAAATACGGGTATGCTATGCAAAATGCAATTCAACCAATTAAAGATATTGCATATGATATTTGCCTAGATAACAATCAACAAGGAGTCATTCTAAAAATAAATGAATATCTAGATAAACAAAACAACTATGATTAACATAGTTGTTTTTATCTTTTTGATTTATCGTATGGTTCACCTAATGCTTTAGGTGCAAATGAATTTTTTGAAGTAAATGTTAACAAAATCAATGTTGCTACATATGGTAATAATTGGAAAAATAATTTAGGTATTCCTAATCCTAGTAAAAAAGGAATTCCTGAATATGCATTAGCAATCGTTTTTGTAATTCCAAAAAAGAAAGCTGCTACTAATATTTTCATTGGTTTCCACTGTCCAAAAATAAGAACTGCTAAAGCTAAAAATCCATATCCTGAAACATTGGATGCATATTCTGTACTAATAGGAATAATATATATTAAACCTCCTAATCCTGCTAAAATTCCAGAAATAATCACTGCAATATAACGGATTTTATATACACTAATCCCAGCTGAATCTACAGCATGAGGATTTTCACCACATGCTCGTAATCGAAGTCCAAATTTTGTTTTATATAAAACAAATACGGAAATTCCTAATATAATAAATCCTAAATAAGTTGTAATATACGATTCTTTAAAAAAGATATCTCCAATAATAGGTATATTAGAAAAAATAGGAATCTGTTCAATTCTAAATTCATTATTAAAACGTATATTTTGTGTACCTTGTATCATCTTTGCAACAAAAATACCAAATGCAGGAGCAAATAAATTTAATGCTGTTCCACTAATAGTTTGATTTGCTTTAAAATGAATAGATGCGATTGCATGAAATAATGCAAGAAATGCACCACTTAACGCTGCAACAATTAATGCACATATTAATAAAGATTGACCAGATAAAGCCCCTATTCCTTGCATTATATGAATAAAGAAAATACTAATAAAAGCACTAAATACCATAATACCTTCTAATGCAATATTAATAATACCACTTTTTTCACAAAACATACCACCTAGTGCAACAACTAATAAAGGAATTGAAAATAATAAAGTTTGTCTAAGTAAAAAATAGATAATTTCCATTATTGTTTTCCTCCTACTAATTGTTTTTTCTTTGTTTTTAATTTATTAACAGCTAACTGAATTGCTAAAGTAAATGAACTAAAATAAATAATAGATGCTACAATAATATCAATAATCTCAATTGCATAACTAGTTGTTTGCATATAATTTCCACCAACATTTATATAAGCAATAAATAATGATGAGATAATAACACCTAAGGGATTACTAAATCCTAATAATGCTACTGAAATTCCGTTAAATCCTTCTGGAGCTAACGTTTCAACTAAAGATAATGTTCTTCCACTTCCAGCTAAATAAGTTAATGCTCCACCAACTCCTGCAAAAAATCCTGAAATAGCCATAGATAAAATAATACAATTTTTTTCATTCATACCTGCATATTTACTAGCATCAGGATTATATCCACATGCTTTTAATTCGTAACCAAATGTTGTTTTATTCATTATAATATAGGCAATAATACATAACACTATAGCAATTATTGTTCCAATATTTATTTGAGATCCCGTAAATAATTTATCTAATCCCATTTTAGGAATTGATCTTGACATTTCTACAGCTAATGATTCTGCACCTGTAGCATTATATATTGTTGACTTTACTAATTCTATAACTATATGCATTCCAATATAATTCATCATAATACAAGATATTACTTCGTTTACATTTTTATATGCTTTGAGTATTCCTGGAATAAAAGCCCACAAGGCTCCTACTATTCCCGCCATAATAGTTGCCACAATCCATACTAATGAATCAGGTATAAATGTCCATTTTATAGCTATATAAACTGCAGTAAATGCACCTACTATAAACTGTCCAGGCGTCCCTATATTAAATAATCCACATTTAAATGCAAATGCTACAGATAAACCTGTCATCATGATTGGTGTAGAACTGTAAAATACCTGTCCTACACTTCTAAGGCCTTTATAAAAACCTCCTTGAATTAAGATTGAAAATGCCTTTAATGCTTCTCTAGGATTTACTATCACCATAATAATAAAACCAAATAATAACCCCATAGCTATAGCAATTAATGATGAGTAAAAGGAATTTAAACTTATTTTATTTTTCATATCCATCACCTCTTTTTGCACCAGACATATAAAGTCCTAATTCTTTTTTGGTTACATCCTTAGTAAGAAGATTTGCAACAATTTCACCTTCATACATCACTAAAATTCGATCACTTACACTCATTACTTCATCTAATTCAAGTGAAACTAAAAGCACTGCTTTACCTTTATTTCTTTGTTGAATTAATTGTTGATGAATATACTCAATTGCACCTACATCTAGTCCTCTTGTTGGCTGAACAGCAATAAGTAAATCTGAATTTGTTGAAATTTCTCGTGCAATAATTGCTTTTTGTTGGTTTCCGCCAGACATTCCTCTAACAATCGATTTTTCTTGTTGTCCAGATCGTATATCAAATTGTTGAATTAGTTTTTGAGCTTCTTCCATCATTACTTTTTCATTAATAAATCCATAACGTTGATGATTAGTATCAAAATAATTTTTTAGAATGAGATTTTGTGCTAATGTATATTCTAATACTAAGCCATGTTTATGTCTATCCTCTGGAATATGCGCTAATCCTGCTAAATAACGATCTCTTATTTTTTTATGTGTAATTTCTTTATTATTCAAATAAATATTTCCAGAAGCAATAGGCATTATTCCTGAAATACCATAAACTAATTCTGATTGTCCATTTCCATCAATTCCTGCAATACAGACAATTTCTCCACCTTTTACTTCAAAAGAAACATTTTTAACTAATTCTTTATGCTTTGCATCTTTTGGTTTGATAATTAAATTTTTAACCTCTAATATTGTGTCTTTTATTTGTTGTGTACCTTTTTCAACTTCAAAATTAATTTTTCTTCCTACCATCATCTCAGACAATTCATTTGACGTTTTATTTTCAACATCTACTGTATCAATATAAACACCTTTTCTTATAATTGTACAACGATTTGCTACTGCTTTTATTTCGTTTAATTTATGTGTAATAAATATGATAGATTTTCCTTCTTTAGTCATATTTTTCATAATATTCATTAGTTCATCTATTTCTTGAGGTGTTAAAACTGCTGTAGGTTCGTCAAAAATTAAGATATCGTTATTTCGATATGACATCTTTAGTATCTCTACACGTTGTTGCATCCCTACTGTAATATCACTAATCAATGCATCAGGATCAACATTTAAATGATACTTAGATGACAAATCTATAATTTTTTTTCTAGCCTCATCTTTTTTTATTACTCCTAGATTTGTATCTTCTACACCTAAAATAATATTTTCAAGAACAGTAAAATTGTGCACTAGTTTAAAATGTTGATGAACCATTCCTATAGCAAATTTATTTGCATCGTTTGGATTATTAATTTGAACTCTTTTCCCATTAATCCTAATTTCACCTTTATCTGGTTGATATAATCCAAATAAAATACTCATTAAAGTAGATTTTCCTGCACCATTTTCACCTAACAATGCGTGTATTTCTCCTTTTTTTAGTTGTAACGTAATATTATCATTTGCTCTTATTCCTGGAAAATCTTTTGTAATATTTAACATCTCAATTGCATATTCCATATTGACCACATCCTTTGTATATCATCTTTCATACACTAAAAAACGAGTAGATATAACTCGTTTTTTTTTACATTATTTAGTTTCAATTACTGTCACATAATCGCTACTTAAATCAGTTGCATTTGCCACATCTGTATCCTTTTTAATCGTAATCTCACCATTTTTTAATTTTTGAATTATTTGATCATTTTGTTCTTTAGTATAATTTTTAAATCTTGAAAAATCATCCGATAATCCTACATAATCATTTTTAATTGTTAAAATATCAGCTCTTCCACCTTGAAAGTTTCCACTATAAAAATCATTTAATTGATCTTTTACTGTTTTTCCAACTTTTTTGATTGCAGACGTTAACACTGTAGGCGAATCATCTTTTTGATCACTATCTACTCCAATTACCATTTTATTAGCTTTAGATGCAGCTTCAAATATTGACGTACAAATTCCTCCACCACATGAAAAAATTACATCTGTACCTTGTGCATACCAAGCAGCTGCTAGAGTATTGATTTCTGGTTTTGCTTCAAATGAGTTTGTATAATTGTATTTTACTTCTACTTTAGTTCCTAATTCTTTTGCCGCAGCTTCAGCTCCTTGAATATATCCATATCCATAACGAACTACTGCAGGTAATGCAATTCCACCCATAAATCCTAATTTTGTATATCCTTCTTTTACTGCTGCATATCCTGCTAAATAACCTGCTTCTTCTTCTGCATATAATGCAGAATAAACATTAGAATCAATTTCATCTCCTTCAGGAGTTGCATCAATCATTATAAATTTTACATCTGGATATTGTTTTTGCTTTTCCTTTACAGACTCAGCAAATTTAAATCCTGGTGTTACAATAATTTTTGCTCCGTTTTCAACTGCCAAATCAATTTGTTCATTGTAACCTGCAGTATCAAATGCCTGTGGGCGATAATATTTATAAGTCAAACTCTTTTGTTGATTATCTTTAACAAACTCCTCAATTGCCTCATACGCACTTTGATTAAATGATTTGTCGTTAATGTTACCTGCATCTGTAATTAATGCAATCTCTGCACTACCACTAGATTCAGATTTTGAACTGCCACATCCTACTAAAATCATCGACATCACTAATAAAGACGTTAAAAATTTTTTCATTTTTTTTCCTCCTTGTACTTCTACACCTAATATACCATTTATTCATCGAAAAAAAAAGATACTTATCGCTACTTTAACAAATATTCTGAACAGAATGTGATAAATTCTTATTGTTGCAGAAAACTAATATGT
>JAHHSU010000042.1 GCA_020025035.1 Thomasclavelia sp.
TATGGTTGAATTAATATTTTTGTATGATAATATAAATATATTCTTTAACCTACGATGTATATATTATAAAGTATGTACAAAGATATAATATTTTAAAAGTTAAAGGGTGGTAAATATGATAAAAATAGTAGAAAAAGAAACACCATTATTAGAATATCTATATGAAATATATCCATCAAAATCTAAAAAAGAGGTAAAAAATATTTTATCTTATGGGCATGTAACAATCAATCATAAGATACAAACACAATACAATTATATACTTCATATTGGAGATAAAGTGGAAATTACTCAAAATAAAAAAAGAATCGAGATAGATATTCTTTATGAAGACAATGATTTGATTGTGATTAACAAACCATCTGGTTTACTTTCTATGGCAAGTGATAAGGAAAAAATGAAAACTGCATACCATAAGGTAAGAGAATATTTAAGACAAAAAAATCCACAGATGAAAGTATTTATTGTTCATCGATTAGATCAAGATACATCAGGTGTACTTATTTTTGCAAAAAATGAAACAATAAAAAATCAGTTACAAAATTCATGGAATGATTTGGTAAAACTAAGAAGTTATATTGCAATTGTAGAAGGAAGTGTTTCTTGTTCTAACCAAACAATTAGTTCTTATTTAAAAGAAAATAAAACCAAAATGGTTTATTCTTCAACAAATAAAAAAGATGGGAAATTGGCAATTACACACTATCAATTATTAAGTAAAAGCAAATATTATTCAATGTTGCAAGTAAAACTTGATACAGGAAGAAAGAATCAAATTCGAGTACATATGCATGATATAGGACATCCAATTATAGGTGATAAAAAATATGGAGCTACAAGTAATCCAATTCAAAGATTAGGGTTGCATAGTCAACGTGTAGAAGTGGTTCACCCTGTTACTTCTAAGTTATTATGCTTTGAAGCACCTATTCCAGATGAGTTTATATATTTAATGGAACGTAGGAGGAAATAATATGAATATAAATCGTATAGAATCCAATAAAGATAAATGGCCAATTAGTATTCTTTGTAAGGATCATGTAATCAATCCTAAAGGAGTAATTCAAATTATTCATGATATAGGAAAATATAAAGAATATTATTTAGAAATGGCAGAGTATTTTAATAAACAAGGATATATTGTAGTGATTCATGATCAAAGAGGTCATGGTCAAAGTGTAATAGATGTTAATGATTTAGGTTATTTTGGTAAGTTAGGAGCAAGTTATTTAATTGATGATATATATCAAGTTAATCAATGGATTAAAGGACAATATTCTCATTTACCAGTTATATTATTAGGTCATGGAATAGGATGTATTGAAATAATGAATTATCTAAAATTGTATGATCATACGATTTCAGGTGTTATTATGTATCAAAGTCCTAGTAAAAATAGATTAGCAAATATTGATAAAACTATTGTTTATTTACTGACAAAAATAAAAGGAAAATATTATCGTAGTCAACGTATGTTTTCATTATTTTATAGACCTTATAAAAAAAATATAACTACTAAACATAAGTGGACATATCAAAATGATTCTACTATAGATAAACATGTTCCTACATTAATAGGAGTTTATCATTTATTTTCTTTAATGGATAATGCCTATGATAAAAATAGTTGGCATGGTATTTTTCAAGTTCCAATTCATTTTGTAAGTAGTATAGGATGTCCATATCAAAAAAACGTAACCTCATTTTTCTTACAACAAAAATTTTTATATCAAATTGGATATCATCAAATTACACAATGGTTGGATTCATGTGATAACCAACAGCAGATGGGTCAAAGTTCATATGAGAACGTAATGCAGTGGATGGATACTATAATAGACGCGTAGGCGTCTTTTAAACTAGAAAAAGAAAGGAAATAATAATATGAAATTTGTACATATAGGAGATTTACATTTAGGTAAAGTGCTAAACCATCATTCTATGATATTACAACAAGAAATCGTCATGTTTCAAATTTTAGAGTACATGCATCAAGAAAAAATTCCAATACTTGTTATTGCAGGAGATGTGTATGATCGTTTAGTTCCGCCTGTTGATGCCATTGATTTATTTCATCGCTTTGTTGAAAAAGCAATTCTAGATTATCATATTAAGATTTTAATGATTAGTGGGAATCATGATAGTCATGAAAGATTACAATTTGCAAACTCTATTTTGAAACAACAAGGATTAATTATTAGCAGTGTATTTGAAAAAGAAATAATGACATATGAATATGATAATGTGGTATTTCATTTATTACCTTTTGTAAAACCAGTAGATGTAAAAACATATTTTCCTAATGATCAAATCACAAGTTATCAAGATGCTATGAAGGTAATCATGAATCATCACTTATTGGATAAAAATAAAACGAATGTTATGGTTACACATCAGTTTGTTGCAAGTAATAAGGACTCATTAATTCAAAGTGAATCAGAAGTTATTTTAAGTGTTGGAGGAACAGAGGTTATAGATGTGCATTTATTTGATGAGTATGATTATGTTGCACTTGGTCATTTACATGCTCCTCAGTCAATTAGCAGGGAAACTGTAAGGTATAGTGGGTCATTATTAAGATATTCGTTTGATGAAGTAAAACAAAATAAATCAGTTACAGTTGTAGAAGTGGATAATGGTATTAAAGTAGATACTATAGCTTTTTTACCTGAGCTAACATTAATGAAATATCAAGGAAAGTGTGCTGATTTTCTAGATATTCATCATAGTATCGTGACTAATGTGAATGACTATATATTTTTTGAATTAACAGATGAAAGATTAATTCCTAATGCAATGGATCAATTAAGAAAAATATACCCAAATGTATTACAAATTAACTATATTTATCTAAATCAAAACAATGAATATCAACATGTAGTTGATTTAAATAAAGTAAATGAACATGAAGCGTTTAATGAATTTTATCAACTAATAAGAGGTAAAGCATTATCAAAGGAAACCTTAGAAATTGTAAATGAAATTATGGAAGAGGTAGGTGATTTTAATGAAACCAATTAGTTTAGAAATGGCTGCTTTTGGTCCATATGATAAGGTAGTTTGTATTGATTTTAAAAAAATTAGTGAACAAGGATTATTTTTAATTACTGGTCCAACAGGAAGTGGAAAAACTTCTATTTTTGATGCAATCGTATTTGCTTTGTATGGAGAAGCTAGTGGGAATTTTCGTGATCCTAAACAATTAAGATGTGATTTTGCTAGTGAAAAACAAGAAACATATGTAGATTTATTGTTTGAATTTAGAAATGAAATTTATCATATTAGAAGAAATCCACAGTATCAAAAAAAAGGTAGAAAAACTCCAATATCTTCTCAAGCATTATTAGAAATGCCGGGAAATAAATCTATTTCTGGTACAAAAGCAGTAGATAAAAAGATTAGTGAATTATTAGGAATTGACGTATTACAATTTAAAAAAATAGCTATGATTGCTCAAGGAGAATTTACTAAATTAATTTATGCTTCAAGTGATGAAAAAGAGAAAATATTTAGAAAGTTATTTGATACCCATAAATATGAAATGTTTGAACTTAAAATAAAAGAAAAATACACTTCACTAAAGAAAAAAATGGAAAATTATGAGATACAAATAAGTACTTTAAAAAAACAATTGTATTTAAAAAGTGATAAGGTCATAATGAGTGAATATTTAATGGATATTAAGCATTTATTACAAAACCTTGAGGATGAAGTTAAAGCAATAGAAATAAAAAGAAATCATTTTAATGAACAGTTACTAATAACAAATAAACGTTATATTGTGGAAAAAGAAACAAATAAAAAAATAGAACGTTTGAATATAGTGAAAAATAAGATAGATTTATTGGATCAAAAAAAAGCATACTTTCAACAAATTAACCAACGTATTATATTTGCAAATCATGCAAGAACGTGTAACGTTTTAGATATTCAATACCATAATTATCAACAACTTATAGTGAATGTAAATCAAAATAATAAAGAGAATGATTTGTTGATTCAATCATTAGAGGAGAATATGAATACTCTTTATCCTAAGTATAATGAGATTACAATGATAAAACAAAAGATTCAAGAACGCTATGTAACTATTGAAAAATTAAAGGAACAATCTAGAAAGATAGAAAATCAAAATAAAATATTAAATGATCTTACAAAGTATAAACAAACATTAGATCATCTTTTAAATCATAAAGAGGAAATAGATCAACAAATGAAGCGTTGTTTAGAGCATATTGAACAAATTGAAAATGATCTCGTGTTAAATCAACAACTTCCTAAGCAAATGTTGGATGTACAAGAAATGATTATGAAGTTACATCAAGATATTTTAACAAGTCAACATATAGAAAAATTGCATCAAGAAATATCTTATCATCAACAACTTATTGATTGTCTTGTAAAGGAGTATCAAAATAAAGAGCAACAATTTATTCAGTGTAGTAATGAGTATCTTCAATATGAATCGATGTATTTACAATCACAAGCTGGGATTCTTGCAAAGGATTTAAAGGAAGGAATAGCATGTCCAGTTTGTGGTAGTCACCATCATCCTCTTTTAGCAACAATGAATGATCAAATGTTAAGTGAAGAAGATTTAAAGGAGAAAAAAACATCTTTAGATCTTTTGAAAAAAGAAAAAGAAGACTTATATTTTAAATTAAATCAAGAAAATCAACAGTTAGAATTTAAAAATGAATCTATCAAAGCAGAAGAAAAAAGATTAATATTTTTTCAAGATTTAAAAGATTTAAATACACAATATGATCAGCATACTAAGCAGTTAGATAAGTTAACTATTTTAAAAGCACAATTAGATACAAAACAACAAAAATTAATGGAATATAAAGATCAAATGAAAGTATTGAATATTCAGTTTGAACAAGTGAGTACAAAAATTGGTCAAACTGAAAATAATATTGCTAATTTACAAGGACAACTAGACCAAAATTATTGTAATGAATCATTAGAAGAAACTATTCAGAAAATGAATGATTTAGTACAATTAAACAAAAATCAAGAAGATCAAATTGAAAATATTGTTAGCAGCTATCAAAAACTTTTATCAGATCTAGATAAGTCAAGAGGAAAAAGTAATTCTTATCATCAACAATTATTACAATTAAAAAAGGATAGTCAAGAAGTATACCAACAATTTACTGATTTGGTAAATCAACATTTTAGTTCAATAGAAAATTATAAATTAGCCTTAGAGGATGTACAAAAAATAGAAGAATTACAAACTTTATTACAACATTATCAACTTGAATTACATCAATATACAAATGAACATGAACAACTTAGTAAAGAATTGTTACGTTTTGAATTAATGGATTTACGCTCATTACAAAATGACATTGAACAACTTCAAATCGATTATCAATGTCAAGATGATAAATATCAAGAGAAGTTGTCACTGTGGAAAAACCAAAAAAATATTATTCAACAAATGGATCAAATTCATCATTCGATAAATGATATATCTTTGTTATATGAACAAATTTATGATTTATATAGTGTGACATCTGGGAACAATGAATTAAAATTGTCTTTTGAACGTTATATTTTAGCGATGTACTTTGAACAAATTATTGAACTTTCTAATATAAGATTTTATGAAATGAGTAATCATCGATATAAAATGCTTCGAAAAAAAGAACGAGGGCAAAGACAATCAGGATTAGATTTAGAAGTACAAGATTTTGAAAGTGGAACGATAAGAGATATTAAGACGCTTTCTGGTGGGGAGGCATTTAAAGCTGCATTATGTTTGGCACTTGGTCTTTCCGATATGATACAAAATTATGTTGGTGGTATTGAACTAAACATCTTATTCATTGATGAAGGATTTGGTTCCTTAGATTATCAGTCATTACAATCAGCAATGCAAGTATTATTACAATTAAAAGAAAATAATAAAATGATTGGAATTATTAGTCACGTTCAAGAATTAAAAAATCAAATAGATAATCAAATTGTAATTACGAAGCAAAATGTTGGTAGTAAGGTGAATGTAAATATATAGAAAGTAATAAATGGAGTAAATATCATGTTTACTCCATTTTTTAATGATATATAAAATTGACAAGTTTAATTAAAAATATTAATATATGAATATATGTTCATATATTAAGAAAGGAGAGATAGAATGGATAGCCATTTTAGTGAAGAAACATTGTATCAGTTAGCAGATTTGTTTAAAGTATTTGGTGATAGTACAAGAATTAAAATTATATGTGTTTTATTTCAAAAAGAAATGTGTGTGTACGATTTAGCACATACATTAAATATGGGACAATCCGCAATCTCACATCAATTAAGAGTGTTAAAACAAGCTAAATTAGTAAAATGCAGAAGAGAAGGAAAGTCGATGTATTATTCATTAGATGATGATCATGTAAGACAAATCTTTGATGCGGGATATGCGCATGTTACACATGGAAGTAAATAAGATGGGGGGAAACAAGATGGAATATCGTTTTAAATTAATTAATTTAGATTGTCCAAATTGTGCAAGTAAAATTGAAACAAAGATTAATCATTTACCTTATATAGATCATGCAACATTAAATTTTAATACAGGAATACTTTTAATTCAATCAAATCAAAAAGTGGAAGATATGCTTGATAGTATTACTAAGATTGTTCAAAGTATTGAACCAGATGTATCAGTGACAATGACTTATCAACATGTTAAAGAATTTACAGTAGAGAACTTGGATTGTGCATTATGCGCTAAAAAAATTGAAGATAGATTAAAAAAAGAAAATTATATAGATAATATCATTTTAAATTTTAATACTAAAAAACTTCAAGTAACATGGAACAATCAAGATGATCCAAAAACTATTATGAAAAAAATACAAAATATTATTAATCAAATTGAAGATGGTGTGGTAATAGAAGAGGATAAAACTTCTACACACAAAAAATATGATTTTATAAAAGAAAATATTAATTTGATTAATGGACTAGTAATTAGTTTGGTAGGAATTATCAATATATTTCCTAAGTACAATATGATGATTTTTTTATTTAGTTATTGTTTAATAGGTGGAAAAGTTATTGTAAAGGCTGTTAAAAATATTTGTAAAGGTGAGATTTTTGATGAAAATTTCTTAATGGTCGTTGCTACTGTTGGTGCATTTATCATAGGGGAGTATTTAGAGGCAGTTGCAGTTATGGTTTTTTATGAAATTGGTGAATTATTCCAATCGTATGCAGTGGAAAAATCAAGAAAATCTATTTCATCCTTAATGGATATAAGAGCTTCATATGCCATTATTATTAAGGACAATCAAGAAGAAAAGGTTGACCCTAGTACTGTATGTATTGGAGATATTATGGTAGTTAGCCCTGGTGAAAGGGTAGCATTAGATGGTATTGTAATAGAAGGAAGAAGTACTTTAGATACAAGTGCATTGACTGGAGAATCTATGCCTAGAGAAGTTAATATGAATGATGAAATTTGTTCAGGTGTTGTTAACTTATCAGGTGTAATTAAAGTAAGGGTAACTAAAAATGCTAGTGAATCTACAGTATCAAGAATTCTAGATTTAGTAGAAAATGCAACTAATAAAAAAGCACCAATTGAAAGATTTATTACACGATTTGCTAAAATATATACACCTATTGTATGTTTTCTTGCTATAATCGTTGCATTTGTTCCAACTGTGTTATTTCATCAACCATTTGATGTATGGGTGTATAGAGCATTAACATTTTTAGTTGTTTCATGTCCATGTGCATTAGTCATCTCTGTTCCTTTAACACTATTTGCAGGCATTGGAGGAGCTAGTAAATTAGGAGTATTAATTAAAGGTGGTCATGATTTAGAAAGGTTAAAAAATTTAAAAACCTTAGTAGTGGATAAAACTGGAACCTTAACAAAAGGAGTATTTAGTGTAATAAAGGTTGAAGGCGAAAATAAAGATCAAATATTAGAACTTGCAGCATTAGGAGAATCTTATAGTCATCATCCTATTGCTAGAAGTATTGTAAATGAGTATGCTAAAACAATAGATCAAAATAGAGTAAAAGCATATGAAGAGATTGCAGGACACGGGATACAGGCAATAGTAGATGGTCAACAATTATATTTAGGAAATGAAAAAATGATGGACTTACATCATATTCAATATATTAGTTCTAATCATGTGGGCACTACTATCCATGTAGCATATAATAACAAATATTTAGGATATATAGTTGTTGCTGATACAATTAAAGAAACAACATTTTTAGGATTAAAGCAACTTAAAAAACAAGGTATTGATAAAATTATTATGTTAACTGGTGATAATTTAAACGTAGCAAAAGATGTTGCAAGTAAGTTGAATATCGAAGAATATTATGCTAATTTGTTACCACAAAATAAAGTCGAAAAGGTAGAAAATATTCTTAGCCATTCTTCTAATTGTCTAGGATTTATAGGAGATGGAATTAATGATGCTCCAGTTTTAGCAAGAAGTGATATTGGGATTGCCATGGGTGGAATTGGTAGTGATGTCGCAATAGAAGCAGCTGATATAGTACTTATGAATGATGATTTAACTACTTTAGCAAAGGCAATGCAATTATCTTGTCAAGTAAATAGAATCCTTCATCAAAATATTGTTTTTTCATTAGTTGTCAAGATTAGTGTATTATGTTTAGTTACAATAGGTCTAGCAAATATGTGGTTAGGTGTATTTGCTGATGTAGGGGTAACATTAATAGCAATTCTTAATTCAATGCGTGCAATGCAATTACAAGGTACTTTTCAAGATTAGTTTGTAAAAGAAAAGGAGATAGATTATGAAAAAGATAGTAGATGTGGCATATGATTTGTATAAAGATTATGCCTCTACTCATGATATAGTTATTGATTTTACAGCTGGACAAGGAAATGATACAGTAAAATTAGCTAGACTTGTTCCACATGGGCATGTATACGCATTTGATATCCAACAACAAGCATTAGACATTACAAATGAAAAATTAATACAGGGAAATTATCAAAATGTATCATTAATTCTAGATTCACATCATCATTTTGATCAGTATGTTCAAAATTTTCAAATCGGAATTTTTAATTTTGGATACTTACCTTCAGGGAATCATGCAATTACAACCATACTTGATACAAGCAAGTTAGCGGTAGAAAAAGCATTACAATATCTTAATCTAAATGGGATATTAATTTTAGTGCTATATCCAGGTCATAAAGAAGGAAGTTTAGAATGCAATTATATGAATGAGTATATAAGAATACTAGATCAACATTTTTTTAATATTTTTGAATTTAAAATGGTAGGTAAATCTAATTGTCCATATATTATTGGTATAGAAAAAATTAGGGAATAAAGTAAATAAATAGACATAACAGTACTGTAATAAAACAATATCTCCATGTACAAATACCAAGAAAAATAAAATGATTTATAAATGAAACATAAAAAATTAGTAGTAATAAATTATTAAGTTACATGTTAAAAAATAATACAAGATTATAATAACACCAACCTGTGTAATTATAATCTTATGTTTTACATATTAAATTTATCGAATATAACAGCAAGTATATCTGTACCCCCTTTACTGGATAAAACAGCAAGGAGGGTGTTTTTAACGCGTTATAGTTATGAATTTAAAATGAAATGTATTATGGATATGAGAAGACTATGAATCATTCAAAGAGCAGTTAATAAATATATAAATTATTATAATAGTGTAAGAATACAGGCAAAAACAAAATGGATGTCTCCTGTTAAATACAGAGAAACATCCATATGCATTGCCTAATTCATAAATTTATGTGTCCAGGATTCTGGGTACATATCAATAAAACTTGCTT
>JAHHSU010000043.1 GCA_020025035.1 Thomasclavelia sp.
ATCACATTCAAAATAAGCTGTAATTATTGACATCATAATAATGGTTTGATATTCTTAATGTAGATAATGCTAGGAATGGTAGAGTATCTAGAATAAATTTTATAGAGAGTCTATGGTAGGTGTAAATAGATAAATTTTACTAGTGAAAATGAGCCAGGAGCAGTGATCTTGAATAGTTAGAGATCAACGTTTTCCGCGTTAAGGATAAAGTGCGTATATAAATACGAAAAAAGGTGGTACCGCGATAAATTCGTCCTTTAAGAAGGACGTTTTTTTTATAAAAATGAAAGGAAAGTATATATAGATATACAAGGGAAAAAATGAAAAATTATTATATTACTACTGCTATAGCATATACTTCTGGAAAGCCACATATAGGAAATGTATATGAAGTTGTATTAGCTGATGCAATAGCAAGATTTAAAAGAGAACAAGGATATCATGTTCGTTTTCAAACAGGAACAGATGAACATGGACAAAAAATTGAATTAAAGGCATTAGAAAAAAATATTGCACCTCAACAATTTGTTGATGAATTAGCAGGTCAAATAAAAAAGATATACGATATGATGAATATATCTTATGATTCTTTTGTTCGTACAACAGATTCATATCATGAAAAACAAATACAAAAGATATTTGAAAAATTATACAATAAAGGAGATATTTATCTTAGTGAATATGAGGGATTGTATTGTACAGATTGTGAATCGTTTTTTACAGAAACACAACTAATAGATGGAAAGTGTCCTGATTGTGGAAGAGAAGTAAAACCAGCAAAAGAAGAAGCATACTTTTTTAAATTATCAAAATATGCTGATCAGTTGTTGGATTATATTAATACACATCCTGAATTTATTCAACCTGTATCAAGAAAAAATGAAATGGTAAATAATTTCTTATTACCTGGATTACAAGATTTGTGTGTTAGTAGAACTACATTTGATTGGGGAGTAAAGGTTCCTTTTAATTCTAAACATGTAGTATATGTGTGGATTGATGCATTAAGTAATTATATTACGGGACTAGGTTATGATGTTGACGGCAATCATCAAGAATTATTTTCACAATTTTGGCCAGCTAATTTACATTTGGTTGGTAAAGATATTATACGTTTTCATACAATTTATTGGCCAATTATGTTAATGGCATTAGATATTCCATTACCAAAACAAATATTTGGGCATCCATGGCTTTTACAAGGTAATGGGAAAATGTCAAAATCAAAAGGTAATGTAATATATGCAGATGATTTAGTTAATATGTTTGGAGTGGATGCTGTTAGATATTTCTTGTTACATGAAATTCCATTTGAACACGATGGAACGATTACGTGGGATTTATTAGTGGAAAGAATCAATTCAGATTTAGTTAATATTTTAGGTAATTTAGTAAACAGAACAATTGCAATGTCTAATAAATATTTTAATGGGGTTGTAGAAGATAAAGGTGTGTATGAAGAAATTGATGAAGAATTAAAACAATTAGCATTACAAACTCCGTTAAATGTTCAAGCAAAAATGGAAGAATTAAAAATTGCAGATGCTATTGATCACATTTTTAAATTACTTAGAAGAACGAATAAGTATATAGATGAAACAATGCCATGGGCATTAGCAAAAGATGAATCTAAACAAGATAGGTTGAAAACTGTATTATATAATTTAATTGAAAGTATTCGCTTTAGTGCTGTTTGTTTAAAATCGTTTTTACCAGAAACTGCTAATAAAATTTTAAAACAGATAAATACTAATTTAGAAACACTAGAATCACTTCGTACATTTGGAAGTTATGTATCTGGAACAAAAGTAATTGAAGATAGTGAAAAATTATTTGAACGATTAGATATGAAAGATATTCAAGAAAAAATAGAAGAATTAACACCTAATAAAGAAGTTGTAAATGACCAATGTATTACGATTGATGACTTTAATAAATTGGAATTAGTTGTAGGTACAATTGAAACATGTCGTCAACATCCAGATGCAAATAAGTTGTTAATATTAAATGTAAACATAGGAAATAATATAAAGCAAATTGTTAGTGGAATTTCAGAATTTTATCAACTACAAGATTTAGTAGGAAAAAAAGTTATTGTAGTGAATAATTTAAAACCAACCAAATTAAGAGGGATAGAATCTGAAGGGATGATACTTGCAGCAAGTACAAAAAAGGATCTAGATTTAATTACATTAATCAAAGATCTTCCTAACGGAACAATAGTGAAATAAAACTATTGAAATGTAGAAATAAAATTAGTACATTTTTAAGTTTGACAGTTAAAAAAGATAAAAAGCCAAAAACCTACTGAAAATAGTGGTTTTCGTGGCTTTTTCTGTATCAAAATTTTTGTGGTATTGTCTAATGTTTTTTGACTTCCCTAAATTGTATATAAATTGTAAAATAAAACTATTGAAAAGTGGAATTAAAATTAGTATAATGTTAAAGATAAATAAGGGGGTATGTAAAGTGAGAAATGAAGAATTGTATTTAGTAAAATCAAAATTTCTTACTTTTTGTCAACCCTCTTTTTCTATTTCAACATATCAATTACATTGATATGTTTTTTTAAAGAAAAAAGAAGGAGGATTTATACGTATGCCAAAAAGAGAGGATATTAATACAGTACTAGTAATTGGGTCTGGACCAATTATTATTGGACAAGCATGTGAATTTGATTATTCAGGAACACAAGCATGTAAAGCATTAAGAAATTTAGGTTATAAAATTGTATTAGTTAATTCTAATCCTGCAACAATCATGACTGATCCTGAAACAGCAGATGTTACCTATATTGAACCATTAAATATAGAAAGATTAACTCAAATTATTAAAAAAGAAAGACCAGATGCATTGTTACCTAATTTAGGAGGACAATCTGCCTTAAATTTATGTTCTGAACTACATAAAGCAGGTATTTTAGAACAATACGGAGTAAAAGTATTAGGTGTTCAAGTAGATGCAATCGAAAGAGGAGAAGATCGTATTGAATTTAAAAAGACAATGGATAAACTTGGGATTGAAATGGCAAGAAGTGAAGTTGCTTATTCAGTTGATGAAGCATTATCTATTGCAGATAATTTAGGATATCCAGTTGTAGTTCGTCCTGCATATACAATGGGAGGAGCTGGAGGTGGTCTAGTTTACAATGTTGAAGAATTAAAAGCAGTAGTTTCAAGAGGACTTCAAGCTAGTTTGGTTAATCAATGTTTAATTGAAGAATCTATATTAGGATTTGAAGAGTTAGAGGTAGAAGTAGTAAGAGATAGCAAAAATAATATGATATCAGTATGTTTTATTGAAAATATTGATCCATTAGGTATACATACAGGAGATTCTTTTTGTAGTGCTCCAATGCTTACAGTACCACAAAATGTCCAAGATCGTTTAAAGGAACAAGCATTCAAAATTGTAGAAGAAGTACAAGTAATTGGTGGGACTAATGTACAGTTTGCATACGATTCAAAAACTGATAGAATATTAGTAATTGAAATCAATCCTAGAACTTCAAGATCTTCAGCACTTGCATCTAAAGCTACAGGATTTCCTATTGCATTAGTATCTGCAATGTTAGCTGCTGGATTAACATTAGATGAAATTCCTTGTGGAAAATATGGAACATTAGATAAATATGAACCAGATGGTGAATATGTAGTAATTAAATTTGCAAGATTTGCTTTTGAAAAATTTAAAGATGCTCAAGATAAACTTGGTACACAAATGAAGGCTGTTGGAGAAGTAATGAGTATTGGTAAAAATTATAAAGAAGCCTTTCAAAAAGCAATTCGTTCATTAGAAATAGGACGTTATGGATTAGGTTATGCAAAGAATTTTAATGAGTTAACTAAAGAAGAATTATTACAAAAATTAAATACACCATCAAGTGAAAGACAATTTATTATGTATGAAGCTTTAAGAAAAGGTGCTACAGTAGAAGAATTATATGAATTAACTAAAATTAAACATTATTTCATTGAACAAATGAAGGAATTGGTAGATGAAGAAGAGGAAATCATTAAATATAAAGGGAAAACTCTACCTAATGAAGTATTAAAAAAAGCAAAACAAGATGGTTTTTCAGATAAATATATTAGCCAATTATTAGTAATAGATGAAAAGCAAGTTCGTGAACAAAGAATAGACATGAAAATGACACAAGCATGGTTACCTGTACATGTAAGTGGAACAATTGATAGTGCTTATTATTATTCAACATATAATGCAAAAGATGAATCTAAAATTAATCATGATAAACCAAAAGTAATGATATTAGGTGGTGGACCTAATCGTATAGGACAAGGAATAGAATTTGATTATTGTTGTGTTCATGCAACAAAAGCATTAAAGGAATTAGGATTTGAAACTATTATTGTCAATTGTAATCCAGAGACAGTTTCAACAGATTACGATACATCAGATAAGTTATATTTTGAACCATTAACTGTAGAAGATGTTTTAAGTATTCATGATAAAGAAAAACCAGTTGGAGTTATAGCACAATTTGGTGGCCAAACGCCTTTAAATTTAGCAGCACAATTAAAAGCAAATGGGGTAAATATTTTAGGAACAACACCTGAAACAATTGATATGGCGGAAGATCGAGATCAATTTAATGCAATGATGGAAAAATTAGGTATTCCAATGCCTGAATCGGGAATGGCAATAAATGAACAAGAAGCAATTGCTATAGCTAAAAAGATTGGTTATCCAGTAATGGTTAGACCATCTTATGTATTAGGTGGTAGAGGAATGGAAGTTGTATATGATGACGAATCACTAAAAAAATATATGAATGCAGCTGTTGGTGTAACACCAGATAGACCAATTCTAATTGATAGATTTTTATGTGATGCAATGGAATGTGAAAGTGATGCAATTAGTGATGGAACAAATGTATATGTTCCAGCTGTAATGGAACATATAGAACTTGCAGGTATTCATTCAGGTGATTCAGCATGTGTATTACCATCAGTTCATATATCTAAAAAGCATTTAGATACAATTAAAGAATATACAAGAAAAATTGCAATTGAAATGAATGTGCAAGGATTGATGAATATGCAATATGCAATTGCAAATGACAAAGTATATGTACTTGAAGCTAATCCTAGAGCATCTAGAACTGTACCGTTAGTATCAAAAGTGTGTAACATTCAGATGGTAAAATTAGCAACTCAAATTATTACATCGTCATTAACAAATAAACCTTCACCAGTATTAGATCAAAAAGAAGTTAGTATTAAACATTGTGGAGTAAAACAAGCAGTATTTCCATTTAATATGTTCCCTGAAGTAGATCCTATTTTAGGTCCTGAAATGAGGTCTACAGGAGAAGTATTAGGTATGTCTGATTCATTTGGTGGAGCATATTATAAGGCCAAAGAAGGAGCAGGAACATTATTACCACTAAAAGGTAGAGTTCTATTTTCAGTAAATGATTTAGATAAAACTAAAGCTGTAGATATAGCAAAAGGTTATTATGATGCAGGTTTTGAACTTGTTGCAACTAAAGGAACGTATGATTTAATTCAACAAGCAGGTATACCAGTAGAATTAATAAAGAAATTACAAGAAGGTAGACCAAATATTAGTGATGAAATTACAAATGGTAAAATTGCAATGATCATTAATACTCCAAGAGGAAAACAAAGTACTAATGATGGAAGTTTTATTCGAAAATCTGCTATTAAATTAAAAATTCCTTATGTAACAACATTAGCAGCAGCTAGTGCATGTTTACAAGGAATTAAAGAAGTTAAAGCAAATCGAAATACAGAAATTAAATCTATTCAAGAATATCATCAAGAAATAGAATAAATAATCTAATAAGTAGAAGCAAACCCCAATATTTGGCTTACCAAAAATTGGGGTTTATTTCAAATATAGGATATTTTTTTGACCATAATAAGATAGAAAACATATACAATTTTAAAAAAAACAATTATACTAAATTATAAAAGATAGGAGGGAAGAACATGGATAATAAAAACAAAATAACAGAGGGGGTTATTTGGAAACAGTTATTATATTTCTTTTTTCCAATTTTAATTGGTACTTTTTTTCAACAGCTATACAATACAACAGATGCAATTATTGTTGGAAATTATGTAGGTAAGTCAGCATTAGCAGCAGTAGGAGCAACTAGTGATTTATTAAGTTTATTTTTAGGTTTTTTTATTGGATTGTCAACTGGTGCATCTGTTATTATTTCTCAATATTATGGAGCAAGTAAAGGAAATAAAGTAGGAAAATCTGTTCATACATCTATTGCTTTAGCAATTATATTTGGATTGATTTTAATGATTTTTGGGATAATAGTTACACCGATGTCACTTCATGTAATTGGTATACCACAAGACATATTTGTAGATGCGAAAACATATATGACAATTTATTTTACAGGAATGATTCCTTCATTAATTTATAATATGGGATCTGGGATATTAAGAGCAGTAGGTGATTCTAAAAGTCCGTTATATTTTTTAATAATTAGTTGTATTGCAAATATTATATTGGATATTGTTTTTGTAGTAATATTAAGACTAGGTGTATTAGGTGTTTCTATTGCAACAGTTTTATCACAAGTAATAAGTGCAATTTTAGTATTAGTAGTTTTAACAAGGAGCAAAGAAAGTTATCATCTAAATATAAAACGTTTATTTATTGATCGTTTTATTCTACAAGAAATTGTTAATATTGGAATTCCTACAGGATTGCAAGCAATGTTATATGCATTGTCTAATATTATTATTCAAGCCAAAATTAATGGATTTGGTACAAATACTATTGCTGCATGGTCTGCATATATAAAGATTGATGGAATCTTTTGGATGATTATGTCTGCATTTGGTGTTGCTACAACAACATTTGTTGCACAAAATTATGGAGCTAAGCGATATGATAGAATTAATAAAAGTATTAGAACTTGTATGATGATGTCTATGGTTGTTGCAATTTCTTTAAGTGTTTTACTAACTGTATTTGGTAGAACAATTTTTAGTATGTTTACTAGTGACCATGCAGTTATTGATATAGGGGTAGAAGCAATGAGTTATATGACTCCTTACTATTTTGCATATGTATGTATTGAAATATTATCTGGTGCAATAAGAGGAGTTGGTGAATCAATTAAACCAATGATAATCAATATTATTGGAATCTGTTTATTTAGACTTGTATGGTTAATTTTTGTTGTACCATTAAATTTAAGTATTAAATTTGTTGTTCTTTCGTATCCAATAAGTTGGGTGGCAACATCATTGATGTTAATTGTATATTATTATAAAGGAAACTGGTTAAAGAAAAAATAAGGATTTTGAAATGAATTCTAAATTCTAAAATTGGGTAATCAAGAATAAAATTCATAACATCTTCCTTATTTTTATAACGTTTTTATTTGATTTGCAATTTGCTCTCCAATGTTAATATAATTTTCTAAATCATCTTTATTAGGAGTATAATTTTGACAGATAGCTTGATCTTTTAATAAGGTAATATTTGCTTCAACAAGTTTATCATTGATTAACGAAATAGCATTTTTATACCATCCATATGAGCCAAAACCTAATCCGTATTTACCTTTTAAATGAGATATCTTTAGCTTTTCTAATAATGCAGATATATTAGTAGATATTGAGTTATCATAACACCCACTACCAATTAAAATTGCTTTACAATCAATAATTTCTTTTTGGATAATAGAATTAGAAGTACAAGAGGCTTTATATACTTTTACACATACCCCATTTCTACCAATTCCTTCAGCTAATGATTCTGCAATTTGTTGTGTATGATTCCATACACTATCATAAATAATGACAATTTTATTTTTTGATTTAAAAGTTGCTAAATCTGTATACAAGTTAAAAATATCAGAAACATAGTCTTGTAAGATGATTCCGTGTGAAGGACAAATCATAGAAATATCTAAATGTAAGGAATGTAATTCTATCAATTTTTTTTCTACTTTATCACTATATGGCATAATAATATTTGCATAATAGTCTTTGGCTAATTCTAAACATTTTTCTTTATGATGAAACTTATCAAAGATTTGGTAACTTACAATATGCTGACCAAATGCATCGTTTGAAAATAAAATTTTATCTTCGTTTAAGTAGGTCATCATGTTATCAGGCCAATGAATTAATGGCATCTCTATAAATGATAAATGAAATTTCCCTGTAGTAATTGTATCTTGCGTTTTCACCTTATTCCATTTATGTAATCCAAAGTATTGTTTCATCATACTGTTAATTCCTGCGTTTGATGCGTATAGTTTTACATTAGGATATTTATTCATAAATAAATTAAATCCACCAGAATGATCTGGTTCAGCGTGTTGGATAATAAGGTTATCAACTTGTTTATTACCAATAACTGATTGAATTCGTTCAAACATAATATCTGTAAACTCCATTTCAACTGTATCGATTACTGTGATTTGATCATCAATAATTAAATATGCATTGTATGAAGTACCTTCAGATATTGGAAATATATGTCCATGAAAATGACGAGAGTTAAAATCGTGAACACCTATCCAATATACATTTTCTGTAATTTTTATTGCTTTTTTCATAAAATACCTCCTGTATATGTATATAGTACTTCTAATTAAATTTTACGTCTAATATTATGCTTAAAAAATTAATTATTTAAAATCATAACAATTGGTTTTATAATGTAGAAGAGGTGAGTAAAATGAAAAATAAAAGAATAAATACAACCCTAAAATTGTCAATGATTGCATTAGGAACAGTAGGTGCAATAAGTTATAGTTTATTTAAGCTTGCAATAGCACCAACAGCACATCGAAAGGATAAAGTAGAAAACGAGTTAGGAAACGATAAACAAAGAAAAATTGCACAAAATAATAGAGATTTAGATTGGTATTTTAAACAAGAGGTAGAAGAATATAATATTATTTCATTTGATGGATTAAAATTAACATCCAAAATGATAAAAGCAAAAAATGATACAGATAAAACAGTAATTGCAATTCATGGATATCAATCAAATGGCCTTAAAGAATATATTAGTTTTATTAAATTTTATCATGATATGGGATTTAATGTTTTACTTCCAGATAATAGAGCGCATGGAAAAAGCGAAGGAAAGTATATAGGATTTGGATGGCTAGATAGATTAGATTGTAAAAAGTGGATTCAATTGATAATAGATCATTATGGACCAACGCATAAAATTGTATTACATGGTATTTCCATGGGTGCAGCTACAGTTTTAATGACAAGTGGTGAAGATGTTTCTTCACAAGTAAAAGTCATTATTGCAGATTGTGGATATACTAGTGCATGGGATGAATTTGCACACCAACTAACATACTATAAAAAACTACCAACATTTCCATTGTTGAATATTGCTAATTATATTTCCCAGGTAATAGCTAAATATAATTTTAAAGATGCTTCTGCTATAAAGCAAGTAAAGAAATCAAAGATACCAACATTGTTTATCCATGGGGATAAAGATGAGTTTGTACCAACTAAAATGGTATATGAATTGTATGATGCATGTAATGCACCAAAGGATTTACTAATTATAGAAGGAGCAGGACATGCACTTTGTCATGTTTATGATGAAGAAAAATATGATAAAAAAGTCAAAGAGTTTGTTGAATTATATATTGATAACTAATAAGTTATCAATATTATTTTTATAAAAATTGTTAGGATAATATAGTAAATAAAAGAGGAGGTCAATATGATCTCTTTTATATGTTAAAATTTATATAATGTAAAATGCGTATAAAATTAAAATAGTGTATTCTAAAAGTAAGGATAGGTACATAAAC
>JAHHSU010000044.1 GCA_020025035.1 Thomasclavelia sp.
TGTATTTGTTGAATCAAGTTAATATGTTTATATTTTTTGAAGGAGAAAGTAGTGGATAGTTTAATAAAAATTAAAGATTTAGATGTTCGTGTTGGTAGTACATCAATCCTAGATTTGAATGGAAAAACAATTAATATTTCTAAAGGTGATGTTGTTGGGATTATTGGTGAAAATGGTGCAGGGAAAACAACATTATTTAATTGTATTATAGGGAGAATACAATATACAGGATGTATTAAGAAAAGTTTTTCTGTAAATGAATTAGGAATACAATTTCAAGTCAATTCTTATAATAAATTAATGAAGGTATATGAACTTATACAAATTGTAACAAAGAAGGTAAAATTTGATAATAAAATTTCAAATGAACTTGAACAATTTGAATTAAATGACTTATTAAAAAAAAGAATAGGGGAGTTATCTGTTGGAGAATTACAAAGGATCACATTGTTTTTAGTGCTATATTTACAGCCAAATGTACTGCTTTTTGATGAATTGACAACAGGATTAGATTATAAGAAAAGAATAGAATTATTAGGATTAGTAAAAGAATATTGTAAAAATAAGACAGTTTTAACCATTACACATTATTTTGAAGAAATATCAGATTGGGCAAACAAATTACTTATATTACATAAAGGAAGATTAGTATTTTATGGTACTATTAACGAATTGGAAGAATTACATAGTCATTATTCTATTATAAAAGTATCCAAAAAATTTAGGCATGACATTAATGAAATATGTTGTAATAATATCTCATTAATAGATTTAAATGAACAAAATATAGGAATAGTTGTGAGTGATAAAAAGCAACATAATATTTTAATCGAAAAGTTATCTCAAAGATGTGTTCAATTCCAGGTTGAATTAAAAGGAATTTATTCATTATATATGCTCGCAATTGCATCAATAAAAGGGGAGTGTGAAACATGAAAAATTATATTTTTATTGATTTAAAGATTATGTTTAGAATCCCACTATCTATTTTTTTTACTATAATTTTTCCTATTCTTATGATGTTTATTATTATACTATCATATGGAAATGTTAGTATCGAAAATGAATATTATCTTATTGATAAATATTTTATGATTACAATTGGAATGGGAATTTTACCACTAGCATTTATTTCTTTTCCAATGTGGCTTGGTAACTCATTTGAAAATAGAAGTATAGAGAGATTGAATTTTTTTGGTGTAAAAACTTCAAAAATATTTATTGGCGATGTATTAGCACATTTAGTTTTAGCATGTATTAGTATTTTTATTAATATTTTATTTGCATATATCTTTTTTGGGCTTAGATTTCCTAGAATAGATTTTTTGTTAGCGTTTTTGTTGCAATATTTAATTGCAGTTATTGTTGCAATGATTATAGGAGGAGTATTTGCACTAGTATTTAAAAATACTCAGGTTATCATGCCTTTTGGATTAGTAGTTATGTTTTTATTGTATATGTTTTGTGGAGTATTTATACCATCTAATCAATTACCTACTTTAATTCAAAAGATTGCAAATTTTTTGCCTATTAATTATGCTATGAATGATTTTTTTGATATATGGACATGTAAAATGTATTGGAATAAAAGTTTTTTAACATTATCTGTTGTTTATCTTTTTATTGGATGTCTGATAATCTTTATTTATTCACGTTGCAGGAAGAAATAATGTTTATATATTTAAAAAAATATATTTATCTAATGTTTTAACATATATAAGATAAATGGAAATAAATAATAATAAAAATTTGATTAATAACTATTTAATTGTGCCAATGGTTATGTTTGTTAAATAATGAATTAAATGTTATACTTTCATTATATGAGGTGATTGAATTGAAAAATAAAAAAATTGTATTTATGGGTACAGCAAGCTTTTCAGCAAAAGTATTAGAAATGTTGATTGATAATCAATATAATGTAGAATTAGTTGTTACACAACCTGATCGTAGGGTTGGAAGAAAAAAGGAAATAAAAATGCCTGAAGTTAAAGAAATTGCATTAGAAAAAAGCATTCCTGTATTTCAACCAAATAATATTAAAGACGATTTTCAATGTATTAAGGAATTACAGCCTGATTTAATTGTTACAGCTGCATATGGACAAATATTACCAAAACAGTTATTAGAAATACCTAGTATTGGATGTATTAATGTTCATGCATCTTTATTACCAAAATATCGTGGGGGTGCACCAGTTCATCAAGCTATAATTGATGGGCAACAAGAAACTGGGGTTACCATTATGTATATGGTTGAAAAGATGGATGCAGGTAATATGATAAGTCAATGTAAAACGCCAATTTATCAAGATGATACGGTAGGTACACTGTACGATCGTTTAAGTATACTTGGTGCTAAGTTATTAGAAGAAACATTACCATCTATTTTGAATCGAACAAATCAAAGCATTCAACAAGATGAAGAAGAAGTGACTTATGCTCCTACAATTTCACGTAAACAAGAACATGTTGACTTTTCTAATACTGCTTTTTTGGTAGATTGTAAGATTAGAGGATTAAATCCATGGCCAGGTGCTTTTGTAACTTATAAAGGAAAAACAGTAAAGATTTGGGAAGGAAAAATTCACCAATGTCAAAATGCTGTTAAACATCATGCACATCAAGAATGCGGAACAATTGTTAAAATATTTAAAGATGCAATTGGAGTTAAAGTAAAAGATGGTGTATATTTAATTACAGAGCTTCAAATGGAAGGAAAAAAACGCATGAATGCTAGTGATCTTTTAAATGGAAATCATATGTTTGAAGTTGACACTCGTTTTGAGTAGAAAGGAATCATAATGACAATCTATAATTGTTTTGATCTATTTTTATATATTGCAATGCTCGTAGATTTATATTTTAAAAATAGAAAATTAAATAAAATTAAAGTAAAGTATCATAATATCTATCGTTATCAATCACATAACACTTCTATAAGAAATTGCATTTATTATGTTGTAATTATACTTTGCCTTATCCATATATGTATAAGACTATATTTAATTATCTTTTTACATATATTAACATTTAACAAAGTACTAATCATTTTACCAATTTGTTGTTATTACGTTTTGTTTGATATGTTTATTAATGGAATATATTTTAATGAAAAGATGATTTATTATAAACAAGAATTAATTGAATACCGTACTATTCGATATAGTTATCGTACATATCAAGATAAGTTCTATATATATAGTATCATGTATCAAACAGATAAAATGGGAAATAGAGAGATTGAAATTAAAATTAAAGATCAACCTAGTGCGTATCAATTATTATCGTATATTCCTTTTGATGAACCAAACATCAAATAGATTGGAGGATTATTCATTGAAGAAGAAAAACATCATTGGCTCTTTATTATTGTTTTTGTCATTGTTATTGATTGCTTCATTAGCATGGAGTAGATATTCGTTTTATATTAAATCGTTTAGTCAAATTGTCTTTTTATTACAAGTACCATCCGCTGCTGGAGATCATTCAATGTTTTTAAAATGGTTAATACTATGCGCATTACCTAGCTTAATTATATTTAGTGTCATCGTATATGTGATTTTTAAATCTGATTTATTATTTAAAAATAATACATTTATGTGCAAAATATTTAAAAAAATAAAAAAGTATTACCTATCTATTTCCATTATAGTTTTGTGTGGGTGCTTAGTTATTAGTGGCTTTCAGTATGATTTTTATCATTATTTAATTAGTAGGACAGAAACTACGACAATTTATGAAGATTATTACAAAGATCCTAGAGACGTAAATATAGTATTTCCTCATCAAAAAAGAAATTTAATTCATATATTTTTAGAATCGATTGAAAGTAGTTATGTATCTAAAGAATCAGGTGGAATAAGTGAAAAATCATTTACTCCTGAATTAGAAAAGTTAGCTAACGAAAACATTAACTTTTCAAATACTGATTTAATAGGTGGCTGTCAAACAATAATAGGAACACAATGGACTATTGCATCACAAGTGTCTCAAAATTCAGGTATTCCTTTATCTTTACCAATTGATGGAAATAGTTATACTATGACGTCTGAGTTTTTACCAGGTGTGTATACAATAGGGGAAATTTTAGAAAAAAACGGATATGAACAAGTTTTTTTATCAGGTTCACAAGCCTCATTTGGTGGAACAAATAATTTTTATCAACATGGTCATTATAAGATTAAAGATTATGATTATGCAATTAAAAATGGGTGGTTACCTAATGATTATTATAAATTTTGGGGTTATGAAGATAGTAAATTATTTGAATTTGCTAAAAACGAATTGACAAATTTATCAAAATCTAATAAACCTTTTAATCTAGAAATGATTACAATTGATGCGCATATGCCATATGGATATTTATGTGATAAATGTCCAAAAGTTTCTAACGATCAATATGAAAATGTTTTAGCTTGTCAATCTAAACAAGTATATGACTTTATCGAATGGTGTAAACAACAAGATTTTTATGATAATACAACGATTGTTATTACAGGTGATCATATAAGTATGGCACAAAAATTCTTCACAAAGTTTGATTCAAATTATATTCGAACACCTTATAATGTTTTTATAAATTCTATAAACCAAGAGGGAAATAGTAAAAATCGACAATTTTCTACCATGGATTTTTTTCCAACTATATTATCTTCATTAGGCGTGGAAATAGAAGGAGAACGCTTAGGCCTTGGAACAAATCTTTTTTCAGATAAACCGACATTATTAGAAGAAATGGGATGGCAATTTAATGAAGAGGTTCAAAAAAAATCTAAATTTTATAATCAAAAATTTATTGGTATAAATTGATACTGGTTAAGATGTTTATTGTGTGTGTATTTGTTATTAATTACAAATTTACACACATTTTTTATTTTTTGAGTATTTAAATAACAATATAGTAATAACATATTGGAGGTGAAAATTTGGACACTTTATTAGAAGGTATTTTGTATCAGGCATTGCAAAGTCATGCTTCAGATATTCATATTGTGACAATAGATAATGAAATACAAATTAATTTTAGAGTAAAAGGAGAACTAATATTTTATAAATGCTATGAATTAGATTTAGGTAAACAACTCATTAATTACATAAGATTCCTAGCAAACATTGATTTAAATCACTTAATGGAATGTAAAACTGGTGCCTTTTTATACAAGGTTCAATCAACTGATATTTCGTTAAGAGTAAGCTATATTCCAACAATTAAAGGAAATAATTTAGTTATAAGAATATTAGGACAAAATCAATTCCACAAAATAGAAGATTTAACGACTCAGCAGGATGCAATAGATTTTCTAACAAGTTTATCCAAAAAAAAATCTGGTTTAATTTTAATTAGTGGACCTACTGGTGTTGGAAAATCAACTACACTTCATACCATGTTACAAATGATGTTTAGTAAACGCCACTTAAATATTATTACTATCGAAGATCCTATTGAAATAATTGAGCCTAATTTTATACAAATTCAACTTTCATTTGATGAGGAATTGTGCTATGACTCTGCATTAAAACAAATACTTCGTCATGATCCTGATGTAGTAATGATTGGAGAAATAAGAGATGAATTATCCGCTAAAATTGCTATACGTCTTGCATTAACTGGGTGTCTAGTTTTATCTACTATTCATGCTAATAGTTGTATTGGTACGCTAAAAAGATTATTTAACTTAAATTTAAATAAAACTGATATTCAAGAAGTGTTACTTGCAGTAATATCTCAAAAACTAATTTATAAAAAATCATTAGCAGTATATGAATGGGTATCTAAACAATCGTTAACTAAATATTATGAAACTCAAATACTAAAATATGATCATTTTGATAGACACATTCAAACATTACTTGAACAAGGTAAGATTACTACTAATGATTTAATAGGTACTGATTTTGAATAATAATTATTATTTGTTAGAAACACTAGCACAACTTTTACAATTTCAGGATTCATTGTTGGAGGCTTTACAAATTCTAAAAAAGATTTATTCAACAACATGTGTTGATAAAGCATTAAATAGTTTACATAATGGACAAAGCATAGAGGATGCAATTAATTATTTAATAGATGATTCGTTATTTACTGAGTTTTTCACCTTTTATTTAAAAACTAATAATGTAAGTGATGCAATTTACAAATCTTTAACAATTTGTAAAAAGAAAAAAGAAGTTCAAAATAATCTAATACGGTCAATGCTTTATCCATGTCTGTTATTAGGTGGATTAATTATATTTTCTATTGTAGCTGTATTTTACTTACAACCTGAGTTTATTAAGTTTTTTTCGTCTTTTGATATTCAAATTTCCTTTTTAAATAAAGTCTGCCTTGGATTTGTTTTTGCACTTCCACCATTATTATTTTTGATACTTTCATTTTTTAGTATTACAACTTTTTGTTTTGTTAAATACATTAAGGCTAATCAGTTTGATAAACTTAATTTTTGGTTAAAAATCCCTTTTTATAAAAAAATACTTGTAAAATACTATACGCTTAAATTTTGTTTATATTTTAAAGAAATGGTCTTTTTAAAATATGATTTTTCGACGATTATGACAACATTATCAACTAAAATTGATGACTCATTTTTAAAAATGATGACGTATGAAATAAACGAAGAAATAACAAAAGGATACGCATTAGATGATATTATTGATCATCAAGAATATTTAGATGAATACTTTAAAACTGTAATGCATTTATGTTTATATCATTCTAATCCATACCAATTATTAGAACAATATTTTCAGGTAAGTGTAAATGAAATTGATTTTAAAACCAAAAAATATACAAATCTTATGGTATATACCATATATGGTATTGTAGGACTTTATATTGTTGGAATCTATTTAGGGTTAGTACTTCCAATGACCAATATGTTAAATCAACTTTAATAGGGAGGTGATCTTTGTGAAACATGGTTTTACATTGATTGAGAGTTTATTTGTAATTGCAATTATGATGATTATTTTGTTAGTAGTTATTCCTAATGTTACTAGTAAAAATAAAATTGTAAAAGATAAAGGATGCGAAATGATGATAGAAACTGTTAATTCCGAAATTTTGATGTATGAGCTTAAGGAAGGAAAGCTGCCTACATCTATGGATGATTTAATTAATAATCATTATTTAACAGAAAAACAACGAACTTGCCCAAATAATAAAAAACTATATATAGAAAATGGACAAGCGTATGCAAGCTAAAAAAGGATTTACATTAATAGAAAGTCTATTTGTAATTTTTATTATGACAATAATGTTATTACTATGTACAAAATCTGTTTATCATAATAAAAATTTAAATATTCAACAAAAAGTATCTTCTTATATTTATCAAACTCAAACTACTGCAATGGTAAATAAAGAAAGACAAGACTTAGGAATAGCAAAATTACACTTTAATGAAAATGGAAATATCAATAAAGCTGCAACAGTAAAAATTGGAAATACAAATTTCGTATTTCAATTAGGGGCAGGAAGATTTTATTATGCGTAAAGGATTTACATTAATAGAAAGCCTATTTTCATTTTGTATACTAAGTATTATTAGTGTTTTAGTTATTGGAAATATAGTTTATGTATACACGTCTTATCAAAAAAACAAAGAGTTTTATACTCAACAAATAGCTTCTATGGAACAAAAATTAGATAGCATTTCTTTACCAGTGGAGGACTTACAATGGGCCATCAAACAGGTTTTGTCTTAATCGAAGTATTATTATCATTATTCATATGTTCTATTGTCGTTAGTGGATTATATATTAATCTTATTCCACTTACTCATATTGATTATCAACAAGACGCAAATTATGACATAGATATTTTAACAAAACAACTTCAACAAATATTAGCTACTAGTTCTAATATAGTCGTTAAAGAAAATCAACTGTTTTTTACAAGTAATCAACAAAGTTTTGTAATTGAACTAGATCAACATCGATTAGTAAAAAAAGACGGCTTTGAAATATTATTATTTAATGTTGATTCAATCCATTTTCAAAAGGATTCTTATATTAAAATGGATATTACAAGAGGCAACAAGACTTTTTCTAGAATTATTGGAGTAAACAATGCATAAAAAAGGTTTTGCAATGCAACAATGTCTAATAATTCTTTCATTTTTAATTTTTGTTCATTTGTCTTTCCTAGAAGTTGTTGCATATTCTATTAAAACATGTCGCAATTTAATTCAATTAGAAACACAAAAATCAATAGAGTTAATAATATATTCTTATTTTATCAACCATTATGAAACAGAAGAATACATAGATGTTATTTGGGATAATACTAAAATCATTTATTCTAATCATATAAATGATCATGATTCAAATCTTAAAGTACGTATATGCAAGGATTCATGTTACAAAATTGAATCAAGTATTGATCATGAAACAAGAGAAATACAAGGTTGGGAGTATAAAAAAGTATAAATCAGTAAAAATCATATAGAGGTGATAAAATGAAAAAATTGATATTATCGATATATGGTTTATTAATATGGATGCTTTTCCAACTAATTACTATTGTTTTTCTAACAGAGAAATTTTTAATTGATTTTACACTAACAAAATTTATTCTGTTTTTATTCTTTGCATTATGTATAAGTTATTCGTTAGTTTTAGTTATCGCTAAATTTTCATTATCCATAATTCCACTATGTATAATTATGAGTGTGGTATTATTAATTATACAAGTACCAAGTCGTATGATGATTATTAATACTTTTAATTTATTACATCTATTTTTGTCTAATTTTTTGTATTCGTACTTGTTAGTATCTTCCATTCATAATGAAAATTTGATATAATATCGTTTGATAGGGGAGATTTCCCCCTTAAAAACACGATAGATAGGAGAAGGATAAAATGATTGGTGTTGGAGATTTAAGACCAGGAATGACATTTACAGTTGACGGTAATTTATATGTAGTATTAGAAGCTAGTCATAATAAAACAGCTAGATCAGCAGCTAATGTTAGAGTGAAAATGAAAAATATGAGAACTGGATCAACTACTGAAACTACTTTTGGTGGAAATGATAAAGTTGCTAAAGCACATATTGAAAAAAGAAAAATGCAATATCTTTATGATAATGGTGGTTCATTAGTATTTATGGATAATGAAACATACGAACAAATAGAGATTTCATCTGAAAATTTAAAATGGGAATTAAACTTTTTAAAACCAAGTGATGACGTAGAAGTAACAAGTTATCAAGGTGAAGTATTAGGTGTTTCATTGCCTATAAACGTTCCATTTACTGTAACAGAAACAGAACCTGCAGTTAAAGGAGATACAGCAACAGGTGCAACTAAAAATGCAACTATTGAAACAGGTTTTCAAATTAAAGTACCTTTATTTATCAGTGAAGGAGAAGTAGTTATTGTTAGTACAGTTGATGGTAAATATGTAGGACGTGCATAGACTTCTTAGGAAGTCTTTTTTCATATTCTTTTTTTATTAGCATATATTAAACTATCTACATAGAAAGGAGAATATGATGAATAAACAAGCAATTACTTTTTTATCATTATTTAGTTTAATTTTAATGTTATCTATTTACTATATACTTTTACCACCAATCTGATTCTCAAGTGATAAAATCCTATTGTAACTAGATAGAAAATGTCCAAGAA
>JAHHSU010000045.1 GCA_020025035.1 Thomasclavelia sp.
TATAAAATATTTATTGTAAACTACATACAAAAAAGGAAGATATCTAATATATCTTCCTACAAAAACACCATTTCTTTTTCTATATATTTGTTTTTATAAATATAAATAAATAATAATTTATTCCTATGTTTAAAGTATTAAATTAGACAAAGGTATATGAAATGTTTGATCACAACTATCTGCAACATATTGATCATGTGTTACAATCAATACTGTTTTTCCTTGTTGATTAAGTTTTTTTAGTAAATCAATAATAATATTTCGATTTGTTGGATCTAATGATCCTGTTGGTTCATCAGCAAGAATTAACTTAGAAGGTTTTAACATTATTCTTGCAATCGCAACACGTTGTTGTTCTCCACCTGAAAGTTCAAATACTTTTCTTTTTTCATATCCTTCTAATCCAACTTCTTTTAATGCATTTTTAATCATGGTAGGATGCGTTTTTTTGTTTTTAACGTACTTTAATCCTATCTTTAAATTATTTTCTACTGTTTCATTATCTATTAAAGCATGATTTTGAAATAAATAACCTATATAATACCTAATTGCATTTTCAGCTTTTTTAGAATTTGGTTTAATATTTTGGATATCAAAAATATTAATTTGACCACTTGTAGGTTTTTCAATTAATCCAATCATATTTAGTAATGTTGTTTTTCCACTACCACTTCCTCCAGTAATAGCTACCATTTTACCTTCTTCTATATTTAAATGAATATCATTTAATACTACTTTATCTTTAAACGTCTTATTTATCCCAATTAATTCAATAGCATTCATTATTATTCTCCTTTCACAAGTAAGGCTACATTCTTATTTTCAAAAAAATGTATCAATACTATTTGAATGATTAAATCGATCACAATCATTAATGTAATGAAGATATAAGTGATATTTGTTAGTGTTATATCAGAAATAATTTGAGAAATAATTTTACACCCTATCATACTCAATACAATATTTAACACTACTCTAGATATCAACATTATGAAATATCTATCCTTAAACTTATATCCATATAACTTTTGAACACAATACTTTTGTTTGTTTGCTTCAATTAACAATTTAACTAATTGAACTGTTACAAGTATTAAAATAATAAACGCAAATACTAAAGCTATCATATATTGATTTGCTTGTGTTTTAAGTGATTGTATTTCACTAGAAAACAATTCATAAATACTCATATATTTTAAATGGTTATCATCAAGATTAAACTTAGCAAGTATTGCATTATTATTTAAATTATATTGATCACTTGATTGCTTATCCATGTTAATTTTTAATGGACTATTAATTCCACTAACGATAACAGCACCTTTTTCAATGTCAGTCATATTGTTTTGGTTTACTACAACAAATATAGGATCTTTAATTACGTAATTATCTTTTTCATATTCATCTGAAAATGTAAAATACCCTTTAGGATCAGGTTGATAGATAACGGTTTTAAAATTAACATCTATATCTACGTTTTCATCCTTCCTATTTTTTCTTAAATGCGATTTTACTTCATCTATGTATTTTGATTTATAAATATTTTCAAGTGTTTGTTGCTGATCCTTTTTAGATTCAGGAATTAATAACATTCTACTTTCACTTGGTTGAATTAATTCATGATGGACATCGTAAAGAGGATATTTGTTTAAATAGTTATGATTTACTAACAAGTTTGTACTCACATATCCTTGAGGTACTGTAGTAGGATCAAAATAATCTACATATGTTAAAGTACCATCTGCTTCATTATATTTAGTTTTAAACATTACATGTGGCACAATTTTTTCAGTACTAATATATAAATTATTACTATCTTTTTCTAAATAATCATAATATTTTTCAAAGTCATTTTCTAATTGATCACTACCTTGAGCAATACTATCTCCATCATTACCAGTTTCAAAGTTTGCAAGAACTCCATATTCTTTTACACTATCAAATACCTTTAATTTATTTAACTGATCGTTTACTAAATGTAATCCATGTACAATGCTAACAATAAATACAATAACTAATGTAAATACAATACAATGAATGACATAACTTAATGTAAGAATAGGCTTCATTGTTTTTTTATTTTTAATTAAATTACTTATTTTATTGTTTTTAATAATAATATAAATAAACAGTGAGCTAATTACTAATAATAACAAAACAATTAATTCTATTAATAAAACAGTCTTTACAAAATCTAAAGATAATCCCTTTACCATAAATCCAATTATCAAATTGATAATAAGAGTTACAACCAGTGTAAAATAAATAATATCTCCAATTAAACCATACCAAATACTAAAATTAGAATGACCATTTAACTTTTTTACACCTATTGCTTTTGAATTTTGAATAGCATAAAATACCCCAAGCAACATGAATGTAATAAGACTTCCTATTACTCCAATCAATGCTACAGATTGAATAGGAGACGATATAACATTGATAAAAGTTTTTTGTTGTGTCAACGTTTTGGAATCAATTCCCGTTTGTGTAGACAAATCACGAATAAACTTATTTATATTTTCATTAGATGAGCTTCTAACTATATAATTGCCATCTACACTACCACGTATTTGCTTATATCTTTCTAAAGTCCATATTTGTATAGAATCATCATTTAAAAAATCAAATAATACACCATGACATTCTGCATCATTTTCATTTTTGGTAGACAAATATAAATTTTGATTATTGGTACTTTCAGTTAAAAAAGCACCTGTTTTTAACTGATCATTTTGAAATAAATTATCATTTTGATCTCCTATTAGTACTGATTTAACATGTGTATCAACATCGCCAACCTTCATATAATCATTCTTAACCAAGTTAACATGATCTTCTATTGTTAAGGTAGATAAAATTCCAAACAATTCATCTCCTTTGATATTTGAATTTCGTAAATCTAAAAAAGTTGAATTGTCAGTTTCTCCCCATTTAACAAAACGTGAAGTATCCGTTGACTTGTAACTAAACAAAGTTAAAACGATAGAAAATATTACTACAATTAATGCGTTTATTTTTAATACATTACGCATAAAATCCCCTCCAATCTAATAACAAATAAAATTACTTTATAATTATGTTACCCCTTACATGTAATATATAATAGAATTCTTTTGTTGTCAATTTTAATACTATGTATTAAAAATTAAAAAAGGTAAGTAAAATAACATACTATTAATAGATCATCTTTTTCCAATATCTATTGTTGTTGAGTCTGTATTTTCGACCTTTTGAACAATCTCAATTTGATTAGTCCATGGAAATCCAATACATCTAATCATACCACACTCATCTGTACGAAAAATTTTTACTCCATATGCGTTTAGTCTATCTACCACTTTAGGGTGTGGATGATGATATCGGTTATTTTTTCCTACACTAATAAAAGCATATTTAGGTCGATAATAAGATAATAACTCATTAGAGGTAGAAGTTAAGGAACCATGATGCCCTACTTTTAATACATCTATTTTAAGATTAGGATATTTTTCGATAATTTGTTTTTCTCCAGCTGCTGGTAGATCACCTGTAAATAAGTAACCTAATCCATTCAATTGTAAATAATAAACTAAACTATGATCATTTTTCTTATCAGAATTTAATTCAATATCAAGATTTTGTAGTCTACCAATACTTTCTTTTTGTTCAATGACACGTTTTACCTTAAATTGATCCAACAATTCAGTCATTTCACCATTATGATCAAAATCATCATGCGTAATGATTAAGGCATCTAATGACTTTACTCCAATAGATTTTAAAAAAGGAACTGTAATCTTACTTGGTAAATCTGTATTTTTATTTCCTCCTGTATCTATTAAATAATTTCCTTGATTAAATGGCAATCTTATCAAAATACTATCACCTTGTCCAACATCTATCATTGTGACTTCACTTGTAAAATTATAGTAGGGTTTAAAATATAAAAGTGCAAGCAAACAAACTAAATAAACTGATGCTTTGGTAGTTTTAAAATGTAATTGTTTTTGGTAAATAATGTACAACAATAAACAATAGAATACTACTATAAATATAGGTCCAGGTTTTGAAAAAATTAACTCTATATTTGTAAAAGATAAAACCTTCATCATATTTTCAAATATCATAATTACTACATTTAATATTCCTCCTGCAATATTTAAAGTTAAAATATTCAATAAGACAAATATATATATACCTTCTACAACTGGTCCAATAAGCCAAATATATACTAAGGCAAATAAACTAATAGAATAATTAGTAGATAATACAATTGGTATCCCTGAAAGAAAAGGGTAAATGGAAGAGTGTTTAAAATTTTTCGTTAATACTAAAAATGCATATATTGTAAATGAAAATATAAAGGATAATGAGTACACAATATAAGGATTCCATAAAAGAAATATAATTCCTGTAATACTAAGTCTTTCTAATGAGCTTAAATGATTTTTAAAAAGATATTGTAAACAAAGCATCATATATGCTCTAACAAGTGAGATTAAATAGGATATAGTTAATGTATATAATCCTAAAATAATTAGTCTTATTTTGTCATTTTGAATTCCTAATTTTTTTAAGAACTTTTCTAATATAAATAAATGCATTCCTGAAAGAGAAAATAAATGTAATAAGGATAAATCCTTTCCTATCGTCATGATATCTTCATTGTCCTTACTCCCCACTCCTAAAATTAATTGTCTAGAGTAGGAAATGACTTTTGGATATTTTAATCGATTAATACTATCATTTAAATATCCTAACCAATTTAACTTTTGATCGTTTTCTATTATCTCTACTTCGCTTGCTTGTGAGTAAATTTTTTGTGAGTAACTATACTTTTTAAAATTAAATGAACCTAGATTATGAATTGTAGGAATATTAGTTTGTTCAATTTTCACAGTAATTTTATTACCACTTTTTAAGTCAATATGATCTGAATAAATTCGTACCTTTCCATAATTTGTATGTAAAATATAATTAGACTCCTTAATTAACCCAACTCTACCAGTTAATACATCTGGTAAAACAACATTTTTAGGATGTATACATAAGGACCAAAGCGATGAAACTACAAAAATTAAAATAAGAACTTTTTTAAAGTTATATCTTCGATATAAAAAAAAGCAAATAACAAAATAAAAAAACAAGTAATAAATACTACTTGTTTTAATAAGCACAACGCATATCATTAGTAAAAATATACTAATTAAATACATAATCTACCTCTTATTTTTAAATAAGTCTGATGACCTATTCCTTTTACTTCCATGATTTCTTCTATACTTTCAAATGGTTTTGTTTTACGATATTCTATTATTTTTAAAGAAGTAGAAGGACCAATCCCTTTAATACTCATTAATTCTTCCTGAGTTGCGCTATTTAAAGATACATCAGCATCAAGACTAGGAATATATACCTCATCTTCATGATATAATACTCTATCCATATTCAAACATTGTTTTTTTGCATTAGGAAGCAACTCAACATTAGCAAGAAGCGATTCCATCGTGTTATCCTTTAACGTTACTTCCTTTTCTTCTTTTATTGCACCACTTACTTTAACTTTAATTTCCATCTCATTTTCTAATACAGGTTGTTTAGTTTCTTGTGTTGGTATCATAAAAAAACTAGCTATACATAATACAAATAATATAATAATTTTTTTCATATTTCTCCTTTCCATACAAAAAAAGGCACTTATGCCTTTTGTTTATATTCAATATTAAAATGTTGATATCCTAATTGAGTAACAACTCTACCTCGAGGAGTACGCTTAATTAAGCCCATCTGTAATAAATAAGGTTCGTACACATCTTCAAGTGTTTGAGGCTCTTCCCCAATAGATGCTGCTAATGATTCTAATCCCACAGGACCACCTTTAAATCGTTCAATAATTCCTAGAATATATTTATGATCTACATCGTCTAACCCTAATTTATCTATCATTAATCGTTCTAATGCTTCGTTTGTTCTTTCTAAGGTAATCTTATCATCATTGTTGAACTGTGCAAAATCTCTAACCCTTCTTAGTAACCTGTTAGCTATACGTGGCGTTCCTCTAGATCTTCTAGCAAGTTCTAATGTCGCCTTTTCTTCCATAGGCATTTGATATACCTCAGAACTTCTTCTAATAATTTGTTGTAATTCATCAGTAGTATAGTATTCTAATTTTGAAATAATCCCAAATCGATCTCTTAATGGTGCAGATAAGTCGCCAGCTCTTGTTGTCGCACCTACTAAGGTAAATGGAGGTAAATCAATTCTAACAGACCTAGTAGAACTGTCTTTTCCTATTACTACATCGACACTAAAATCTTCCATCGCGGGATATAAAATTTCCTCTACAACTTTAGAAAGTCGATGTATTTCATCAATAAACAAAACATCACCTGGTTCTAATTGTGAAAGTATCGCAACTAAATCGCCTGTTTTTTCAATACTAGGCCCTGTGGTTACCTTAATATTTGTCCCCATTTCATTTGCGATAATCATTGACATTGTTGTTTTTCCTAATCCAGGAGGACCATATAATAAGACATGATCTAATGTTTCATCTCTCATCTTTGCAGCACCAACAAATACTTTTAAATTTTGTTTTAAATTTGTTTGACCTATATATTCATCAAATCTAGAAGGTCTTAAACTAATTTCATCATTTTCCATCATACTTGGATCTAATATCCCTCTATCCATATTTTACACCTACTTTACTAGTAAACTTAATGCTTTTTTCACATAACTATTTGTGTCTAATTTTAAATCACTAATACTTTTCATTACCTTAATTACCTCGGTTTGACGATATCCTAATGCTACTAATACTTCAATTGCTTCATCATATTCTTTAGAAACAGCCATATTGGATTGTTGTGTTACTAATTTTCCCTGCAAATCTAAAACAATTTGACTAGCTGCCTTAGGACCAATTCCTGGCAATTTTTTTAAAATATTGACATTACCATTTTCTATTGCGGTAATAATTTGATTTGAATCAAATGTTGCTAGAGCACTAATTGCAGTCTTTGGTCCAATTCCTTTTACTGAAATTAATTTTAAAAATATTTCTTTGTCTTCTAACGATCTAAATCCAAATAATAAATGTGAATCCTCTTTGATTTGTTGATAAACGTACAATGTTAACTCTTCATCTTTTTGAAAACTATATGGATTAGAAACATAAATCGAATATCCAATTCCATTGTTTTCTAATACAATATGATCTCTATGAATAAACGTAATTTTGCCAATAATATAATTATACATATTTACCTCCTATAAAATTATAACAGATATATACACCAGTTTTGTTTCATTTTTATATCAATTTTATATCATAATATAATATTTTTTTTATAATGACAAGGACTAACCATGTAAAAAAACAGTATAACTTTTTAGCTATACTGTTTTACATAATTGTAATTTTAACACGATTTCGATTTAACTTTTGACCATTACATTTTTTTAATACTGTATCTACATATGATGGTTCTATTTCTACTTCTGTGAATTTAGATCTAACCTCAATATGACCAATCACCTTTTTATTAATACGTGCATGATCTAAAATAAAAAATAAAATATGTTTAGATTGTATTCTGTCTTTTTTCCCAACACTGAATCTTAATGTTTCATATTGAATTGCTTTAGATACTTGTTTAGCTTCATTAAATCCTATTTCTTTTTCATAAATCATAGAAAATAATGTTGACGATAAATCAACTAGTGTTTTATAATCGTACTCTTTCATTAATTCTACAAAACGTTGATTTTTCTTTTGACTACAATAATGACTAGCTTTAGTTAAAATATCCTGTGATTTAACTTCTAATATTTGTTCATTTGTAGGAATTTCCATTTTTTCAACTGTACAATTCATCTGCTTTTGAATAGAACGAATAAAATGTCTTTCATTTCCTGTAATTAAAGTAATACTAGTTCCTTTTTTTGACGCTCTACCAGTTCTTCCAATACGGTGTACGTATGCCTCTTTTTCTTGAGGCAATTCGTAGTTGATTACATGTGTTACATTTTCTATGTCAATTCCTCGAGCAACAACATCTGTTGCAACTAACAAAGTAGTAGAACCTTCCTTAAATTGACGTAATGCTTTTACACGTTGTTCTTGTGACAAATCTCCATGTATTCCTTCAACTAAATAATTTCTATTTTTTAATTCAAAAACTAATTCATCTACTCCACGCTTTGTTCGACAAAAAATAATTCCACTTTCAATTCGACTAAAATCAATAATACGACATAACGTTTCAATACGTGCTTTAGATTTTGTTTCTACATAATACTGTTTAATCGTTGAAGCAGTTTTTACATGTTGATCTACCTTAATTAGTTCAACATCCTCGTTCATATATTGATGTGCTATTTTTTCAATTTCTGGTTTCATTGTAGCAGAAAATAAAACTGTTTGTTTTTTGTCATTTGTTTGATTTAAAATTGCTTCAATATCATCTACAAATCCCATATTTAACATTTCATCAGCTTCATCAAGTACTACCATTTCAACATTTTGAAGATTTACAACCTTACGTCTCATTAAATCCATTAAACGACCAGGTGTTGCAACAATAATATCTGCACCTCGTTTAATAGATTTGATTTGTGGTTCAATTTTACTACCACCATATACAGATACAATTTTGGTCTTAGTATATTGTCCTATTTTTTTCATTTCATTTTCTATTTGAATTACTAATTCTCGTGTAGGTGACAACACAACAGCTTTAATACAATGATCGTTTTTAGGTTCTAATATAGATAACATTGAACTTGCAAATGTTAATGTTTTTCCTGTTCCAGTTTGTGCTAACCCAATTACATCTTTTCCTGTTAAAATAATTGGTATTGCTTGTTCTTGTATTTTAGTTGGCGTCTCATAACCCATTTTTTTAATACCTTGCATAACTTCTATACTTAATTTAAATTCTTCAAATCTTTTCATTTACTTCTCCTTATTATTCAATAACAATTTACTTTAACATATTTTTAATTGCATT
>JAHHSU010000046.1 GCA_020025035.1 Thomasclavelia sp.
TTTTCCTCTTTCACATAATGTTAGGTATTTACCTTTTTGTCTAGTTTGTATATAACCTGTCTTTTTGAGTTTCGAATAAAAATGTGGTGCTATGGCAGAAATAAAAGATGCTGGATCTCATTTATTAATACAAACAACCCTAAGATTGATTGCATATTCTATGAAGTTATAAGGATTGTGATACACCATAAAAATGCCTTTTCATTATAGCACCATAACACCATAAAGTTAAGATAACATAATTTCACATAATTTTTTTAAAAAATTGAATATAATAGCTAAAATAAGCCTTTTTCGTAATACAATAAAAAATAAATCTTAAAAAAATGTGGTGCTATCTCTCAAAGACGGGCATACACCAATTTCTTTAGCTATACGTTTTTTAGTATATCCAGCTTTTATTAATGATTCAATTTTTCCTCTTTCACATAATGTTAGGTATTTACCTTTTTGTCTAGTTTGTATATAATTATATTGCATTAGTTATAATCTCGCTTTCGTATGCTCCAAACTAATTATAGCACGGTTTATAACTGGTGCATTTTTTTTATTCAATACTGACACTTTATTTTACAATTTATAATCATACCTCTAACATTTTCTCTAATATTAAAAAATAACGTACTATTAACGTATAAAAAACCACTATTATAGAGTGATAAAAACAACTATCTATTATAGTGGAACTTTATTTACTTAATTCTTATTAATAAACTGTTCTAAATGAGAACATGCTTTTTGAATTAATGTCTCTCTTGCTTCATGACTAGACCATGCATTATGTGGTGTAATCAACAATTGTGTAGAATCTTGAATATGAATAAGTGGGTTATCTTTTGTCATTGGTTCTTGTTCTAAAACATCTAGTGCTGCGCCTGCAATAAGATGATGTTTTAAAGCAAAGGCTAAATCCTCTTCATGAATAATTCCACCTCTTCCTACATTTATAATATATGCTGACCTTTTCATTTTCGCAAATGTTTGATGATTAAATAGATGATAAGTATTATCGTTTAATGGCGCATGGATTGAAATGATATCTGATTGTTCTAAAAGTGTTGTAAAATCTACTCTTTGATAATCCGGATGATTATTTTGGTTAGATGTAGAATAATATATTACATGACATCCAAATGCTTTTGCAATATTAGCAACTTCTTTTCCTATAGCACCCAAACCTACAATTCCCCAAGTTTTATTATGCAATTCATGAAATGGTAGTTGAAAATGAGTAAAACAATTAGATTTACAATATTCTAATGATTTAACATAAGAATCATAATATGCCATTTTCTCATATAAATACAACAACTTACTAAACGTATGCATTGCTACACTTTTAGTAGAATATCCTGCAACATTTTGTACTACAATATTTCGTTCTTTACAATATTCCAAATCAACATTATTTAAACCTGTTGCTAGGATACCTATGTATTCTAGTTGATCAAGTTTTGAAATTAACTCTTTATCTAATCTTACCTTATTAGTTAATATATAACTTGCATCTTTTACTCTTTCATATCTTTGTATATCAGAAGTATTTTCATAAATTTCTAATTTACCTAATTTTTTAAAACATGATACATCAATATCATCCCCTAGTGTCATTTTATCTAAAATCACAATTTTTTTTACTTTCCTTATAAATGGTTTTAAAATATCCTTAGTATCCATATTAGAAAACCATTGTCCTAATATAATTGCTTCATTAAAATCTAAAACACTTGATGGTAGAATATACCCTTTTAACTCATTATTATCCATCTTATATTCCATTAATTGTTTTACTAATGCTAATCCAAGGGATTGATTTGTTAATTCTTGATCTTGTGCTACTTGATTGTCTAATATTTCAAATATATTAGCATTCTCTTTCAATGCTTTATCCACACATTCTTGATAACTACTTGAACATAAAATGTTTTTTTGAAATGGTTCTAAGTAAAGTAGTGGCAAAACATATTGATATAATGAAATAGGCACTGGCTTACTATAACCTTTTGTAAAACTATACAAAATAGCACATCCTAGCTCCTCATCCTTTAATGAATCTATTAACTTCATATTCTCACCTCTTATTAGTATTATATAGATAATACCTAAATAAAGCAAAGGATAGTTATTGACTAATGATATAATATTATATAATATTAAAAACGGTGATATATATGAAAAAAATACTTGTTTTATTACTTTCATTGACCTTGATTAGCCTATCTGCATTTTTATGCTATCAATGGATCAACTATGAAGTAATTTCTCCATTTTTAAAGTTTTCCATTGTTTTAATATTTATAATATTTATGTGTTTTATTCTTAAAAAATACTTTCATACTCAATCTATTTATACAACAAAAAAAATGAGTAATAGACAAAAAAATAAAATTAAAAGAAAACGTTCATTTTCTACAATATTAATTATATTACTAACAATTGCTATTGGATTTGTTAATACATACTATTATTCTATCAATCATATGGTTTCAACTATTACAGACATTACTCCTGAACAAAATAGTACAATTAAATGTAATGTCTATGCATTAAAAGATTCAAATATTAATTCATTAAGTAGTAAAGAAATTCATAATGTAGGAGTATTAGCAAGAGAAAATGGATTAATCAAATCTCCTTTTAAACAGTTACTAAAAAAACAATACGGTTTTACTCCAGATACGTATTCCTATCAAAATGACATCGACCTAGTAGTTGGCTTAATGGATAAACAGTTAGACATCATCGTTATTTCACAAGATGAAGTACAAAATGTAAAAAACAAATCCAAAGATTTCATTCAAAATACTAAGCTAATTGGAGAAATAGAACTAGGATCTGCATTAGAAAGTAAGCCAGTAGACGTAAAAAACGAACCGTTTAATGTATTAATATTAGGTGTAGATATACGTAAGGATGAAGGAACTATTAAAACCGACACTAGAACCGATACGGTTATGGTTGCAAGTTTTAACCCTAAAACAATGAACGTAGCACTAATTTCAATCCCCCGAGATAGTTATTTAATGATTAATGGAGAACAAGATAAACTAACACATGCAGGAAACTCAGGATTACTAACTGTTGCATCTACCATCGAAGATTTACTAGATATTCAAATTAACTATTTTGTGAAATTTAACTTTACTGCACTAGTCCAATTTGTTGATGCTATTGGTGGGATTAATATTCATGTAGACTATCCATTTTGTGAACAAAATAGTAATGATCAACCAAATGCAATATGTTTAAAACCAGGACTTCAACATCTAGATGGCGAACAAGCATTAGCCTATGCAAGACATCGTAAAACTGTTGGAGATGCTATGCGTAACCATGCACAACAACAAGTTATCCAAGGAATTACAGATCAACTAATGAGTCTTTCCTTACTGACTAAATTTGATAGTATTACAAACGTTTTGGCAAATAATATGCTTACTAATTTTAAAAGAAGTGATATGTATACACTAGCCTCGTTAGCTCCTAGATTAGGTGAACTACAATATCATAATTTAGTCATTAATGGTGAGGACGATAGTAAATATTTTAATCAATATGGTCAAACAATGTCTATAATACAACTCGATCCAAATTCCATCCAAGAAGCGAAAGATCTTATTCATCAAATTGATAGTGAATCCTAAATCAATAAATTATACAAAATGATCTCCCTAAAATAGAGGAGATCATTTTTAAATTATCTTTCCACTTATATCATATATTTTTTATATAATAAAATCCCTCTAGGTAGGTTTTTATTATAAACCTTAACTTTTAAGGGAATTTATTTATTTCTATTTATTCTCTATGTCGATTTATTTAAAATGAATATCTAAAATTTTTACATCATAAGGATCTTCTACTGCTACAGTTACAGTTTCATTAACAAAATGACCTATAATTGCTTTTGCAAGTGGAGATTCATTTGATATTTTTTGATGTTTAGGATCTGTTTCAAATGATCCAACAATAGTAAGTGTTTCTTCTACATTATTTGATAAATCTAATAATGTTACTGTTGTTCCAGGTCTAACAACTTCAACGTCTCCATCATTTTCATCAATGACTTCAGCATTTTGTAACATATTATCGATTTCTTTAATACGTGATTCAATAGATGCTTGTTTATCTCTTGCTGCATCATAATCAGCATTTTCAGATAAATCTCCTTGTGCTCTAGCTGCTTGTAATTCTTCGATTACTTTAGGACGTTCAATATTAATTAAATCTTCACGTTCTTTTTTTAATTTTTCAATACCACTTAAGGTAAGTAAAACTTTATTTTCTTCCATGTTTCTTCACCTTCCGTTGTTAAATATAACATAATCTATTGAATAATACTAGCTATTTTAGTAATTAATAAATCAATTGCTACGTCATTTGGACCATTTTCTGGGAATATAATATTCGCATATTTTTTAGATGGTTCAATAAAAGCATCATGCATAGGTTTAACAGTATTTAAATATTGCATTGTGATAGATTCTACACTTCTTCCTCGCTCCTTTGTATCACGAATTAATCGACGAATAAAACGTATATCATCTGGTGTATCACAATATAATTTAATGTCACATAAATTCCTTACTCTTGATTCTGCTAATACGAATATACCTTCTACTACTATTACATTTGCAGGTTGTATTTCATCCAATATCTCCTTTGACCTATTATGTATTTCAAAATCATATGTAGGCTTTAATATTGGCTTTCTATCTTTTAATTGAATTAAGTGTTCAACTAATAAATCTGTATCAAAAGCATCTGGATGATCATAATTGTTTTGAAGCCTTTCTTCCATTGTCTTATGACTTTGATCTTTATAATAATCATCTTGTTTAATAACGACAATAGATTCGTCATTTTGAAAATGATTTACAATCTGATTAGCAATCGTTGATTTACCTGATGCACTTCCTCCTGCAATTCCAATAATCACTGGTCTATTCATCTTATCACCTTCCTTGCTAAATCATCTTTTTTTACTTCTTGTTCTAACTGTATATATAACACTTCCATTGGATGGTTTGCAACCTCAACAAGCTCATTATCTTCATTATAAATTTTTTCAATCGTTACTACAAAATTATCTTGCCAAGGGCTAAAAAATTCGACACGGTCTCCTTTTTTAAAATAATTACGTTGTTCTACTTTTGCTAGTTTATTAACTGGATCATACCCTAATACGCGTATACAAAACTCTTGTGTAGGATGCTCATCTCGCAAATGAAATAACTGATCTAAAGAAGTAGTTTTCCCTTGGTAAAATCCAATAGTCAAGGCACGATTAGCTGCTTTATGTATTTCTTTTTCATATCCTTCATTAATTACAAAATGATCTGGATCATCACAATAAGCATCAATCAACTTTCGATAAGTAGAAACTACTGTTGCAATATAATGTAAGGACTTCATTCTACCTTCTATTTTAAAAGAATCAACTCCTAATTCAATCAATTCTCCTAAATGATTGACTAATGCTAAATCTTTACTAGACATACTAAAAGGAACATCGTCTTCTTTATTAATGAGTTTATCCTCTTGATATAAATCATAATACCATCGACATGATTGAGAACATCCACCACGATTAGCGTCTCTTCTAGAATAATAATTAGATAGCATACACCTTCCTGAATAAGAAATGCATAATGCTCCGTGAATAAAATATTCAACTTCGATATTAGAATGTTGCATAATATTTTTTAAATCCTCTACCTCTACTTCTCTTGCTAAAACAACACGTTTTACTCCTTGTTTTTCCCAAAATCGAATTGCTTCACTATTGGTCGATGAAAGTTGTGTAGAAACATGTACTTGCATTTTTAGCTTCAGTTTTTTTACAAGCAATATAATGTAAGGATCTGCAACAATAATAGCACTAACACCAATACGATCTAATTTTATCAAATATTCCTGAAGACCTTCTAAATTTTCTTCATGTAAAATAATATTACAAGTGACATGAATTTTTGCATTATATTGATTAGCAAATTGAACTGCTTCTTCGATATCGGATAATGTAAAGTTAGATGCAGACGAACGTAAAGAGAACTCTTTCCCTCCAACAAACACCGCATCTGCTCCATAACGTATTGCAATCTTTAATTTTTCTAGGTTTCCTGCAGGTGCAAGTAACTCAGGTTTTTTGACAATCTTACGTCGTCCATTAATTATTTGACTAACTTCTTTCATCTTCTTCTCGCTTTCTAATATCTTCTAATTTGTATACAGTTCCATCATATAAAAATCCTCGATCATAATATCTATTAGGATGTGCTAAAACAAATTGATTAAAAGGTATATGATTTTGATAACTGTCAATCACTTCTAAAATGTACTTATTATCCATATACATAGTTTCAATATATCCATATTCTGCACACATTTCTATTCCCAGTGTACATAATTCATTTCTTGTTAAAATATGAGTTCCAAACTCATCTTCAAAGATATGAGAATAAGTTTCGTCGTTTTTTACCTTAATGAATAAATTTTGATTATAATCTGTATCCATTTTTTGATGAATATATTCAAGATAATTTGTTACTAATTTTCGTCTAGAATAAGAGATATATTGTACACCATGAATTTGTACCATACATGGAATATTTGTTTGACTAACAATTTGTTGAATTTGATCTAAAGGCAATTCTCTTGCAATAAACGCCTCATCTATTCCTAACTTACAAAGTGTATTTAAAGTTTGATGATTAGTATTTAACGTATCTGGTGCATACATCATTTGGTAATGAACACCTAGACACTTACAAATATTAAGAACACCAAAATCTTGAAATAAAATACCATCTATCTTGATATCATTTAATTTTTCTAAAAAATCTTTCAATTTTTCGATTTGATGTTGATGGTATAACTGATTAACAAGCACATATACTTTCATTCGATGATTAACTTGCTTTACCACATGATTAATCTCTTGAATGTCTAATTTTAAAATTCCTCTACTAGAAAATTCTTTTGTACCAACCACAATTCCATCAACTCCATGTTGGTACAACTCATCAATTAACAAACAATCATTTAAGTGTACAATTAATTTCATAGTGTATCCTTTCTATAAATTACAATAATTCCATCCCCTACAGAAAAATACTTTGTTTCATATAATGGATGTTCTAAAATCCAATCCTTAAATCTTTTAATTTTTTTTACAAGTTGTTTAGTATTACGATTTTGAATATGATCAATATCATAAATCATGCCATGAAAATCTAGGTTATCAACAATTACTATTCCATCTTTTTTAACACATTCAATATATTTGTCAAAAAATTTTTGATATTGTGCTTTTGCTCCATCTATAAATAAACAATCAAAAGACTTTGTTTTTAATTGATCGATATCAAAAGAAAGTGCATCATCATGGTGCAATACTATACGATCGTTCAAATCATATTGTTCAATATTTGTCTTGGCTTCTTGATAACGTTCCTTATTTAATTCAATTGTTTCTACCATTAAATTAGGTATATTACTAACTAAACACATCGCAGAATAGCCTATAGCAGTTCCAATTTCTAATACTCTAATACAATTTTGTTGTTTTAAAACTTCTACCATAAAATCTATTCCTTCTTTTTGCATTACAGGAATATTTCTTTTTAAAGCATCAATTTCTATTTTATTTAATTCCTCTTTTGTAATCATTTTACCATGCGTGCTCCTTTGACACTTTTTCATGTTCTTCTAAAGTTTTAGAATAATATACATGTCCATCTTTATCCGCAAAAAAATAATAGTCATCATGTTTAGTTGGATATAAACATGCCTCCATTGTCTCTTTATATACATTACTAATAGGACCTACAGGTAATCCGCTATATAAATATGTATTATATTTAGAATCTACCTTTAAATCATCAAATGTAACTATATCTTTTGTTACCCCTAATGCATACAAAACTGTAATATCACTTTGTAATTTCATATTATTGTTTAATCTATTTTCAAATACACCAGCAATTTTAGGTTTATCTTCTGGATACAATGATTCACGTTCTACAATTGAAGCAAGGGTTAAAAATTGATGTAATGTTAGGTTTTTTTCTTTTATTTTAGGTAATAGTGGAATTGTAATATTTTGCATTTGATCAAGCATCATTTTGGTATATGCTTCTATACTTTGATCAACTCCTGTTACATTATATGTATCTGGATACAAATATCCTTCTAGTGGATATTTAATATCTGGATTTAGTATTTCATCAGTTAATATTTCATACTGATCAATAAGTTGTGATAAATATGTAGGATCATTCCATTTAGCTATTACTTGATCTTCACTGATCCCTAATTTACTAGCAACAACATTTGCTACTTGTGGAATAGTTGTTCCTTCTGATACTGTAAAATAATCCTTCATTACGTACTCATAATCACCGTCTGCAATAATATCCATAATTTGTTTTACACTCATATTTTGATTTAATTGATATGTATTGGCTTGAATTATCGGATAATGATGTAACTTTAAAAAGATATTTGTCATCTTTTTATTTCTTATTAATTGTTTTTCATATAATTGATCAACTAACTCATTAATTCCCATCCCTTTTGTCACCGTAAAAGTAATTGGTGAATCTTGTTTTTTTACAGGACTAGTAGCACGATGATAATACAAAAATGACATACCACATATAATACTTATACTAATCAACGTAGCTATAATATACTTTAATATTCTTTTCATACAATTCCCCCAACTTTCTTTTATATTATATTCTATTTTACCTTTTTTTTCAAATCA
>JAHHSU010000047.1 GCA_020025035.1 Thomasclavelia sp.
TTTTTAGGTATTTGTAATTTTTATGTTGGTTGATGATAAAAGGGAGGTATAAGTTATGGATAAGGATTTTTTATTAGAAATGTTAAAGACTGATTCAGTTTCAGGATATGAGATTAAATTACAAAAAAAGATATTACAACATTATCACTCAAGTATGGATACACAGTTAACAGATTTATCTAGTAATGTCATTAATGTGATTAATCCTACATCACCTATTAAAGTGATGCTTTTAGGACATATTGATGAAATAGGTTTATATGTTAGTAATATAACAAGTGATGGGTTCATTCAGGTAAGTGCTGCTGGGGGAATTTATCCTTCTACGTATTTAGGACATCATGTTTTGATTCACACTAAACAACATTCTATTCCTGGAGTGGTAGTTAATACTAGAGAATTAAGTAAAAAGAGTGATTGTAACGTACATGATCTTACAATTGATATAGGAGCTAAAGACAAATGTCATGCAATAAAATATGTCAATGTTGGAGATCCGATTACTTTTAATACGCCAATTTGTCCGTTGTTAGATGATAAACTTGCAGCTAGAGCGTTAGATGATAGAGTAGGTGCTTTTATTATTTTAGAAGCAACAAAAAAAGCAAAGAGTAAAGGTGCAAAGGTAGGGACTTATTGTGTAACTACAACTGGTGAAGAGACTTCTATGAGAGGTGCTTATTTTGCAAGTAGTAAAATTGAACCAACTATGGCTATTATTGTTGATGTTACTTATACAAGTGATTATCCAGGTGTCAATGCAGGGGACTGCGGGGATGTTAGTTTAGGGAAGGGGCCAGTATTATGTTGTAGTTCTATTATCAATAAGAAAATGAATGAAAGATTGAAACAGATTGCAAATAAGATGAATATGTCTTATCAAATAGAAACAGCACCAGGACGTACTGGAACTGACGCTGATAAAGTATTATGTACCAATAAAGGAGTTCCATTATGTTTGATTTCTTTACCACTTCGCTATATGCATAATCCTGGGGAGATGTGTAGTTTAAATGATGTTCAATCATGTATTGATTTAATTTGTGAATTTTTAATATCATTAGATGATTCATTTGATTTAGATCCTTTTCATTAAGAGCACTATAGTGCTTTTTATATTGATGATAAGTTTAAATAATTTTTATTGTATTATGTAAGGAGGGAATAAATATATGAAACTAATTATAGGATTAGGCAATCCAGGGAAAGAATATGAAAATACACGACATAATTGTGGTTTTATGGTAATAGATGCATTATCAAAGCAATTTGGTATAGCGGTAGATCAAACAAAATTTAAGGGATTATATGGTAAAGGGACGGTTGGAAATGAGACAGTTATTTTATTAAAACCACAAACCTATATGAATTTGTCTGGTGAGTCTGTACAAGAATTAATGAATTTCTATAAAATTAATAAAGAAGACGTACTTGTAATTTATGATGATTTAGATTTACCAGTAGGTAAAATTAGAGTTAGGGCTAGTGGTAGTGCAGGAGGACATAATGGAGTAAAGAGTTTAATTGCACATATGAATGGACAGGATTTTAAAAGAATTCGTGTAGGTATTGATCGAAATTCAAATATACCTGTAGTGAATTATGTATTAGGTAAGTTTACTAAAGAAGAGTTTGTAACATTACAGCAGGCAATAGATTTATCTTGTAAAGTATGTAGTGATTTTCTTACTACCGATTTTCATAAAGTAATGAGTTTATATAATCAAAAATGATTCATTCTATATTTAAATCTTTAGCTAAAAATAAAGCTGTACAAACTTTAGTAAACCAAAAAGGAACGATTATTACAAATAACATTAGCGATGAAGCGTATTTGATTGCTAGTGCGTTTTTTAGTTGTCATCAAAATATACTTGTTGTAAAATCAACGCAATATGAAGCTAGTCAGCTGTATCAACAGCTTGATGCAATGGGGATTGAAGATGTATTATTTTTTCCAGTAGATGAATCACAAAGAATAGAGGCTTTAGTACAATCACCAGAATTACTGGCTGAATGTATTTATACTTTATACCATCTAACTTTAGATACACCTAAAATTATAATCAGTCATAGTGTTGCGCTTGTTAGACATTTGCCAAATATTCACGAGTTTAAAGAAAGTATTTTTGAAATAAGCGTAAATGATGTAATTAGTATCGATGAATTAAAAAAGAAATTGGTATATCTAGGATATCAATACACATCAAGAGTAGATCAACCTTTTTATTTTGGTCAACGTGGAGGAGTAGTGGATATATATTCATTACAATATCAACATCCTATTCGTATAGAATTTTTTGATGATGAGGTAGAAAGTATACGTTTTTATGATGTTGATACGCTTAGAACATTTGAGTCATTAAAGAGTGTAACAATCATTCCAGCAACTGATATATTATATCGTGATGATCAAATTGAACAAGCAATCGAAAAAATAAAAACAACTAAAGATAATTGTATTTTTCATTTAGATACTTTTATACAGGATGACTTAAATGATTTTATTGCTACAGAAGTAGAAAATTTACGTATGCATGATACATCGTTTTCAATGTATAAATATTTACCTTATTTACAAACTACTCATTCAATTATGGATTATGTCAATGGAATTTGTTTGGTTAGTTCGTATTCAGGTGTAAAGGAAAATTATAAATTTTATGCTACAGAAATTTTAGATTATAATACAGAATTATTTCAAGAAGGAAAATCGTTACAATCGTTAGATTTACATTTTTGTTTAGAAGATCTATTAAAATCAAAACACATAGTAAAGGGAGAAATGTTTTTATCTAAGGATAGCGATGTAACATTTAAAACACGCATGGTTCCAACGTTATATCAGTTTGATGGACAAATGATTCAGGAATTAATAAATTATCAAAAAGAGTATCAAATACTTATTGTTTTAAAAAAAGAATCGCATCAAAAGCAAATTATGAATTTATTAGAACATCATCAAATTCATTACACTCTTATTAGTAAAAATGATCAGTTAAATAAAGGAATCAATATTTGCATTGTAAATATTGAAAAAGGTATAGAACTTGTCGATGAAAAAATAGTTATCATTACTGAAAATGAATTATATCCTACAGCTACTAAAACAAAAAAAAGATTATTAAAATACAAAAATGCTATTAAGATATCAAATTTTGATGAATTAAATATAGGAGATTATATTGTACATGATAGTCATGGTATTGGACAATATTTAGGAATTAAAACATTAGAGGTACAAGGTGTACACCGTGATTATTTATATATTAGCTATCGAGGAAATGATACTTTGTATGTACCAGTAGAACAGTTTAAAATGATACGAAAATATATTTCTAAAGATGGTTATGCACCAAAAATTAACAAACTTGGAAGCGCTGAGTGGCAAAGAACAAAACAAAAAATCCGTCAAAAGGTAAATGATTTAGCAGATTATTTAATAGATTTGTATGCAAAACGAATGTCTCAAAAAGGATTTGCATGTATGCCAGATACATCATTGCAACATGATTTTGAAAATGAATTTGAGTATGTTTTAACACCAGATCAAGAACGTTCTATTCAAGAAATTAAAGAAGATATGGAAAAAAGTCAACCAATGGATCGTTTACTTTGTGGAGATGTAGGATTTGGAAAAACTGAGGTTGCACTTAGAGCAGCATTTAAAGCAATTGTAAATGGTAAACAAGTTGCGATATTATGTCCTACTACAATTCTTTCTTCTCAACATTATCAAACGGTGGAAAAAAGGTTTCAAAATTTTCCAATTAGTGTTGCATTATTGAATCGATTTACAACTTCAAAACGTGTAAAAGAAATAGAAGAAGGATTAAAAAATGGAACAATTGATATGGTAATAGGAACTCATAAAATTTTAGCTAATTCCATACAATTTAAAGATATTGGTTTATTGATTGTCGATGAGGAACAACGATTTGGTGTATATCATAAAGAAAAAATTAAATTATATAAGGAAACAATTGATGTATTAACACTATCAGCTACTCCTATTCCACGTACATTACAGATGTCTTTAATGGGAATTAGAGGATTTTCACAAATTCAAACACCACCTATTAATAGGTTGCCTGTTCAAACTTATGTGATGGAAAAAAATCAAACATTGATTAAACAGGTGATTGAACGTGAATTAGGACGTAATGGACAAGTATTTTATTTGTACAACAAGACTTCTAATATTGAATCGGTTGCTACTACAATATCTAAGATGATTCCTGGTGCAAAAGTTGGGGTTGGACATGGAAGGATGTCTAGTGAAGAATTAGAAGATGTAATGACTAAATTTTTAGAAAAGGAATATAATGTGTTAGTTTGTACAACAATTATAGAAACAGGTATTGACATTCCAAATGCAAATACACTTATTGTAGAGGATGCAGATAAATTTGGTTTATCACAATTATATCAAATTAAAGGTCGTGTAGGACGAAGTGATCGTAATGCATATGCATATTTGTTATATCAAGGTGGCAAGTCACTTAATGAGACTGCAACTAAACGATTAAAAGCCATTAAAGAATTTACTCAATTAGGAAGTGGTTATAAAATAGCCATGCGAGATTTAACCATCCGAGGAGCTGGTGATATTTTAGGAGGAGAACAAGCAGGCTTTATTGATACTGTAGGATTTGATATGTATATGAAAATCTTACAAGAAGTAATTAATGAAAAACAAGGGATTGTAGAAAAAGAAGATATACCAGTTTTAAATGTGAATGTCGATGGATACATTCCATCAAATTATGTAAATACAGATTTTGAAAAAATCGAATTATATCAACGATTAAACGATGTAGAATCATTAGAAAATTTAAAGGAATTAAAAGAAGAATTAAAGGATTTATATGGATCGTTACCTAGTTCAGTAGAAACATTAGTGATAAAAAGAGAATTCGATTTATTAATGAATCAATCATGTATTGAAGGAATGAAAGAGGATAAAAACTTTGTGGAAATTTCATTAACTGAAGAATTTAGTAATCAAATTGATGGAGAAAAACTTTTTATATTTGTTATGGAATATCATAAGTTTGTAATCATTACTTACACTAGAAAGCAAATTGTGATAAGATTTAAGAAGGATAAGGAATGGCTTAGTAGAGCAAATATTATTTTAAGTAAGCTTAAAGAGTTATAAAGGAGGAGATAGCATGGAAAATAATATGAATATTGATGAATTATTGATTCATGGAACAAAGGAACAAGTTGATTCCATGCTTCGATTTTTGCATCCTGCAGATATATTAGATGTGATTCATCGCCATGATGATCAAATTAAGAATATTTTATCTAAATTACCAGATGAAATGATTGCAGATATTATTGAAGAAGAGGAATTAGAAAATAAATACAATTTATTAAAACAAATTAGTGAACCTAAACGTAAAAGTATTTTAGAAGAGATGGCATCTGATGAAATTACAGATATGATTGGTACTTTAGAAGAGCAAGAAGCTTTTGAAGTGATGAATTCCTTAGATGAAGAAGATAAACATGATATTCAACATTTAATGTCCTACTCACAAGAATCTGCAGGTGGGATCATGGATACTGATTTTATAGCCATTTATCAAAATAAAACAGTACAACAAACTTTGGAGTATTTAAAGAAAGAGTGTCAAGATATCGCAACTGCAAGTTATTTATATGTTGTAGAAAATGATATGCGTTTAAAAGGTGTTTTATCATTGCGTGATTTAGTTTTTAGTGGATTTGACACCCCAATATCCAATATTACAAATACAAATGTGATTTCAATCAATGTAAATATGGATCAAGAAGAAGTTGCAAAAATATTTGATAAATACAATTTTGTAATGATGCCAGTAGTAGATAATTATGGAAGAATATTAGGAATCATTACATTTGATGATGTTATTGATGTTATTAAAGAAGAAGCAACTGAAGATATGTATCATCTAGGTGGGGTAGCCAAGGAAGAACGAGTAGATGGAAGTATTAAAGAATCTATTAAGTCAAGATTGCCATGGTTAATTGTTAATCTTGTTACAGCACTCATCGCATCTAGTGTGATTGATCATTTTCAAGATACGATTTCAAAAGTTGTAGCTCTTTCTGCAGTGATGACTATTATTTCTGGTATGGGTGGAAATGCAGGAACACAAGCATTGACAATTGTTGTACGAGGTATTTCTTTAGGTGAGATTAATAAGGAAAATTTAAAGAAAATCATGTGGAAAGAGATTTGTGTAGGAGCACTTACGGGATTAGTTGTTGCGGTATTTGTATCCATATTGGCATTAAAATATGATCATAATATTATGTTTGGAGTACTAGCTGGTATTGCGATGGTGATGAATATGATTATGGCTAATTTTGCAGGGTTTATTGTTCCGGTGATACTTGAAAAATTAAAAGTAGATCCAGCGCTTGCAAGTGGTGTTTTTGTCACAACCGTTACAGATGTATTAGGATTTTTCTTCTTTTTAGGATTAGCAACCCTATTTATAAAATATTTAATATAATTAAATAAAATATTATTTCTAATGATATAGTAATCCTAATATTATTTGGTAATAAATTACGGCTAAAATTATGATGATAATTTATGTCTATCTAGTTGACAACACGACGATTTGTTATTACAATTTAATAGGATATTTTGAATAAATATAATAACAAATTATTTAGTTCTCTGCGTAGCTCAGCTGGATAGAGCACTCGCCTCCTAAGCGAGGGGTCGGAAGTTCAAATCTTCTCGTGGAGGCCAGAATATAATACCAAAAGCCTTTGTATAAATGGTTTTTGGTTTTTTTCTTATATGGAAAAAATTGATAATGAACACTGTAATACTCGAACTAATAACTGCTAATAACTAAATAATTTTTGATGGTGTTGCATATGTGTTGATACTTATAAAAACACAAGACCTGGTTGGTATAAACAATATTTTATGAATGTAGTTAATTATATACTTAACCCAGGACTATTAGAAACGAAAATAAAGGATTGACCTGAATTAGTCAATCCTTTACTACTACCTAAGTAAAGTTGAAATATAAGTTGTATAGCTATATACAAGACCCATACGTACGGTTAAATAAGATGGAAGTAATTCTAGCAATTATTTTGTTACCCTATTTTACTCTTGTAATAGCCAATCAGCTATATCATGAATCTCAATTCCTTCATAACTATATTTTGCATGTCTTGTTCTTGCAATAACTATTTTTGGATAAGCATCTCTAATCTGAAGTAGAGGAGAACATTCTCTTTCAAATGTCTCTTGCCCAGAAATATTATCACATACTTGAATATAAATCTTCTCACTGCCTTTTTGAGCAACAAAGTCGATTTCTTTTTGATAGAGCTTACCAACATAGACATCGTATCCGCGACGAAGAAGTTCGATGCAAACAATGTTTTCATAAACCCTACCATAATCCATATTTCTGCTTCCTAAAATAGCATATCGGATGCCACTATCACATAGATAAAATTTTTCAGAACTTTCAAGGTATTTCTTACCACGAATGTCATATCTTTTAATATCATAAAACACAAAGGCATTACATAAATATTTGATATACTTACCTATAGTAACATGATTGGCTGTAGTTTCATTAGCTGTTAGGAGCTGACTGACCTTATTTGGTGAAGTTAGGTTGCTTATATTATCCATAAGGAATTCGCTTAAACGCTGTAAAACAAAAGTATCTGAAAGTGCGTACTTTTGTATTAAATCTCTTGTAACAATGTTTTCATAAACTTCTTTGATATAATTTGTTCTATCCTTTTCATTTCTATAAGCGTAGGAACCTGATAAACCGCCTTTGATGGAGTAATCATCAAATAGTTTATCTTTATCTTTGATATCATCGTAATATTGGCAATATTCCTGAAAGCTAAAGGGAAATACATGAATTTCAATATAACGCCCAGTAAGTAATGTTGCAAGATCTGCACTTAGTAAAAATGCGTTAGAGCCAGTAACATATATATCATATTTGCTTTTTGAATATAGACTATTGATTGCTAACTCAAAATTGGGGCACATATGAACCTCATCCACAAATAGATAATTTGTTTTACCTGCTTGATAATGTTCTTCTACATAAGAGTGTAAAGCATGGTATTCCTTAATACCTTCATAAGCTAAATCCATAAAGTCAATGAAGATGATATTGATGTTTTCAAAATTGTTTTTTAAATATTCAATGTATGCCTGCATCAATTTAGATTTACCAGAACGACGTATACCTGTGATAATCTTGATATCAGGAGTTCCATTTAGTTCGATGATTCTATTAAGATATTTTATTCTCTTTATTATTTTCGTACAAACACCCACTTTCAAAAGTTTAAATTTTTTTTATTTTCGAAACTGATTCATTGTATTCAATATATAGTTTATTACTAGTATATGCAAGATGTCACTTTTAAAAATAATCATTCATATCGTGAATTGCAAAATGAATATAAAAGTTAAAATAAGATTACCCAATTTGTTGCAGATAGGTGGTTACATAGTGCAATGATTTAGGTAATCTTTTTTGATATAATTCTTCCTTGTATAGGAGGAATTAATAATGAATACTGTAACAATTGAACTAACAGCTAAATAATTTTTAATAGTGTAACATATGTGTTGA
>JAHHSU010000048.1 GCA_020025035.1 Thomasclavelia sp.
TTTATCATAGAAGACCTCTGTATTGTTTAATTTACAGAGTTTTTTTCACAGACTCTTTTTAGTTATAGGAAATATTTTAAATACTACTCCATTATCAACATTTTCTGCAACAATTTGATAACCAAACATATCTACCACTTTTTTTACAATAGATAATCCTAATCCAAAATTACCTTGTTTTCCTTTAGTAAAAGGTTTAAATAAATCGTCTATTAAATGATCATCTATTTGTGGTCCATCGTTGTAAATAATGATTAAATCTGTATTTATCGTAATATCAATTCGACTTGAATAATATCTTTTTGCATTATCTATCAAATTTTCCATTACATTACGCCAATGCTCTTCTTGACCATTAAAATAAACTTCTGGTTTTAAAATATTTAGATGAATAATGGTATTATTTAAATCTAATTGTTCTTTGATTTTTTGGATTAAATGAACCATTTCTACTTTTTCAAGTTCCATATTATCTTGTTTTAAATAATCTAAGCGATTTAAATACAAAAATGATTGTACCTTATTTTCAAGTCTACTAACATTTTCTAATATGACCTCTAATGAAGCCTCTTTTGTACCATAAGGATAAATATCATCTTTCATACTTTCACTATAACTTTTAATCACAGCTATTGGTGTTTTTAAATCATGAGAAATATTGTGTATTAGTTCTTCCTTTAATTGTTCTTGTTTTTCCAATTCATTTTTCATTTCAATAAGGGCGGTAGATACCTTACCAATCTCATCATTACGCTTAATAACTAGTTCACTTTTTTTACCAGTCTTTATTTTATTAATATAGTTTTCAATTTGATACAATGGTTTAATTAAGGTCCCTACCCATATAACCATAATAAAAGCTATAATAAATAATACGATATATAAAACATAAACTAATTCATTTAAAATAGACTGGATAAGTTCTTCGGAATAATCTCCATAAATAAAAGAAATTAAATATTCGTTATCTGATATCTTTTGAATTTTATAAAACATATTTTGGTTTGCATTATCTATTTGATAATAACCTTTTTCGCCACTTTGATGAATCATTTGATAAGAAAATACATTCAACATTAAACTATTTGCAACATTTGATTTTAACGGTAATATGTTTTTCCAACTAAGCTTTCCATCTGTTAATTCAGAATATATATGATAAACTTGACGATTCCCGTTATTCTCATCTGGGTTATATAAATTATTTAAATAGGCACTTTGGCTTGAATCAATTAAATCATACATTTGTTTTGCAACAAGGTGATGCACATTACGATTAATTAATGGGGAGACAACCAAAAATACTACTAATATGATAGATACTAATAAAATAGATAATTGTTTTAATAAGCTAAATCTTTTAAACATTAGTCTAATCGATATCCATAGCCATAAATCGTACGAATATTAATATTTGGCATTTTCTTTCTTAATCTTCTTAACGTATCATCTACAACACGATCGCTCCCAAAATATGACTCATCCCATACCTTAAATAAAATTTGTTCTCTAGAAATTGCAATAGATCTATTCTTTAAAAAATATAAAAGCAACTCATATTCTTTAGTCGTTAATTCAATATCATGATCTTGTTCTGATACTTTTCGTTTATCTTCATCAATCACATAACCATCAATTCTAATAATATTAAAATCATTTTTATAAACACGCTTTAATATATTTTGAATTCTTAATACAAGCTCTTTTGTAGAAAATGGTTTTGTGATATATTCATCACATCCTTTTTCTAATCCAATAATACGATCAAATTCTTGATCTCTTGCAGACATAAAAACAATTGGCATTTCAGGTTTTACTTCTTTAATATGTTGTAATAATTCAAAGCCACTTTTTCTATCCAGCATAATATCTACAATCCATAAATGGACGTCATCTTCACAATGTAACAATGCTTCATCATATTTGTAAAATGAATGTACTTCATATCCTTCTTTTTCTAAATATGCTTTTACTAAATCATTTAATTGTTTTTCATCATCGATAATATTAACTTTGTATTTCATCCTATCACCTCTTTTACTATATTCTACAACATTTCTTCTTATAATTATAAGATAATTTTGTAAAAATATGGGAAAGTTATGCAATAAACTCTATAAATAATATTTAATTTATTCAATATAAAAATGAACACTTATATTTAATAATCCAAACATAAGTATTCATCTCTAGTTACTCTATTCTTACTCTTGCTTCTTCACTACTTAATAATTTAACACTAATCAAACTATCTTGTGACTTGACACTTACTTTTACATTATGATCTCCACTATCCAAATTACTCAAATCAACAATAGCTATAATGGCATCTGGGGTAATATTAGATATTTTAGATACAGCACCAGATACCTCTACATTTACAAAACCAGTATTTTGTAAAAAGCTTACTTTTTTACCGCCATCATTTTCTATTTTAATAGGTATTTTATCCAGTTTTTTAACCATTTTCTTTTCTACTGTTACAGTAACATTAACCTTTGTTAGATTTCCTCTTATATTTGGAGGATACTCGATATTTACTCCATGAATAGTAGTTGACTCCTTAATATCACTAACATCAAGATTAGCTGTAACAAAATTAATATCTTGTAATTCTTTTTCATCTCCGTACAATGTTACACTTGCTTCATTAAGTGTACACGATGATATTGCAAGGTATGGTTGCATTTTTCCAACTTGAGTTACATTAATAGGGACAGATTTACTAAACGATGTAACATTAACACTTACATCTACAGTATTTGGTTCAATATTTACATCTAATTCTTTTCCATCATTATCATATGCCACAATTTTTGCATTTTGATTAAATGAACCATTAATTCCTTTAACATCAATTAAAGCATCTACATATTTAATTTTATCTAAAACAGACTTTCCTCCTGTTACGCTAACCTCTGATTTAGATAAAACTGGCTTTTCTAAAACATACTTAGCATCTTTTTTATCTTCGTTAATATATCGATATCCTAATGCAAACACTCTAGATTCTTTAGGACTTAATGTAATACTCACTTTAGATGGAACAGCACTAGCAGTAATATTTTTTGCAATTCCTTCTACCTTTAAATCAACAGAATGTGTTCCTTCTTCTAATCCATTTAAATCAGCATATAAATGAAATTTCTTTTGTAACATAGTAGTTTGTATACTAATTGGGTTTCCTACAAGCATAATATTAGCTACACCTGGTTTATCTGCTACTACGTATTTATCGTTTAAATTCAACATTTCAATTTCAACATCAGAAACAACTCTTCCTGTAGTCGAGGTATCTGTAGTAGAGTTGGCACCTGTAGTCATTAGAAAAACTAAGATAGCTACAACTAAGGATAGCCATTTGGATTTTCGGCTGTCCATTAAAATCACGTCCATTACATGATTAATTGATTGAAAAATTGAATTTAGAAGATTATAAAAACGCTGTTTCTTTCCTTCTTCTGATTTATTTAAGTTTGCCTTACTAGTATCTTTTTCCTGAATGTTTTCTTCTCGCTGTTTATTTAAAAAACTAATAAAGAAATCATATGAGGTTTTATCATTTTGCTCAGAGTTATTATTTTTATCCTTTTCCACCTACATCACCTCACATCCATCTTGCATACCAAGTTCGAAAATTAGTCTTTCCTTTAATTCTCCTAGTGGTACTTTAATTAATTCTCCTTTTTTAGTAAAAGAAACATTACCTGATTCCTCAGATACAATAATAGTTAAAGCATCGCTGACTTCGCTTAATCCTAATGCAGCACGATGTCTTGCTCCATAAACCGGACTTAACTCTCTAGATGTTGGTTCATAAAAAGCACTCGCACATGCAACTCTATCTCCTTTAATAATCACACCGCCATCATGTAACATGGTTCCTTCATAAAAAATAGTAAGTAATAATTCATTGCTAATAATAGCATCAAGGACAGTACCACTATTAATATAATCTTGTAATGATTGTGTCCTTTCAAATGAAATTAGTGCACCAACTTTATTAATAGAACAAAAATTAACCGTTTTTACAATCTCATTAATTATTTTATTTTTTTGACTAATATCTAGTGATGAACTTGTAGACATCGTAAAGTTAGCTTTTCCTATCTTTTCTAATGCTGCCCTAATTTCAGGTTGAAAAATGACAATGATAGATACACCACCCCACATAAGAACTGTATCAACCAAATTACCAAATATGTGTAAGTTTAGTGCACTTGCAACTAGTTTAATTATTAAAATAATTAAGATACCTTTTAAAATTTGTAATGTTCTAAGATTTTTTCGAACAACCGTAATAATACAGTTAAATAAAATCCAAACTAATAATAAATCAATAGTAAGATTTAAAAAATATGAAATATGATGAATAGATAAAATTTGATTAATTAATTCCATATCATTGTTAGTTTCCCAACTTCCTCCTTTCAATTCATGTTATATACAGTATATCAAATTTTTTTAGTATTTCCCAATATTAAATCGTATTTCACAAGTATTTATGATTATTTCTTATTATTATTAGAAAAAATTTGAATATATCTTGAAACTCCTTAAATTTGTAGTAAAATAATGTGGAAAAGGAGTGAACATAATGGCAAAAGAAATTATTGTAGAAACATCAGCAAGACATGTCCATTTAAGTCAAGAAGATTTAAATATATTATTTGGTGAAGGATATGAATTAACTCATAAAAAAGATTTATCTCAACCAGGACAATTTGCATGTGAAGAAAGAATTACAGTTGTAGGTTCAAAAGGAGAATTAAAAAACGTAATTATTCTAGGTCCTACAAGAAACCAAACACAAGTAGAAGTTTCATTAACAGATGCTCGTAGTATTGGCGTAGCTGCAATGATCCGTGAATCAGGTGATTTAGATGGAACAAATGGTTGTAAACTAATTGGTCCTAAAGGTGAAATAGAACTACCTTGTGGTGTAATTGTTGCTAAAAGACATATTCATATGACACCAGAAGATGCAAATGAATTTGGTGTTAGTGATAAACAAATTGTTAGCGTAGAAGTAACAACTGATCAACGTTCATTAGTTTTTGGAGATGTTGTATGTCGTGTTAGTCCATCATATGCAACAGCTATGCATATTGATACTGACGAATCAAATGCTGCAAATGGTCCAAAAACAGGAAAAATTATTAAATAATGATTAAATAAAAAACTACATTTAATGTAGTTTTTTTATATTTATTGTACATAATCTAGTAGTTGTATCTATTTAAAATGATTAGTATAATACAACATAGATAAGGAGGAATTTATGGAGAATCAATTAATAAGAACTACAATGCTTTATGGACAAGACAACATTGATATACTGCAAAATAAATCTGTTTGTATTTTTGGTATTGGTGGCGTTGGAAGTTATGTAGCAGAATCTTTAGCAAGAATGGGGATAGGACATCTTATACTAGTAGATCATGATCAAATATCCGTATCTAATCTTAATCGCCAAATTATGGCATTACATTCTAATATTGGGATGTATAAAGTAGATGTAATGAAACAAAGAATACACGATATTAATCCAACTATACAGGTAACTTCATATAAAGAATTTTATTTACCTAATCAAAATCAAGAGTATCTATTCCATAATGTTGATTACGTTGTTGATGCAATTGATACAATTAGTGCAAAAATATCTATTATAGAATATTGTAATCAAAATAAAATTCAAGTAATTTCTTCAATGGGAACAGGAAATAAATTTAATCCTAGTAAGCTAAAAATTACAGATATATATAAAACCAGTGTATGCCCACTTGCAAAAGTAATGAGAAGAGAATTAAAAAAAAGAAATATTAAAAAATGTAAAGTAGTTTATTCTGATGAAATTCCATGTACGCCTACTATAATAGAAACAAATGAAAATGGTAAAATCACTCCTAGTAGTGGCCCATTTGTTCCAAGTAGTGCTGGTTTACTAATTGCGTATCAAGTAATCAATGATTTGCTAACAAACTAATACATTAATATATACTTTCTTGTTTTGTTTTTCTTACAATGAAATGATAAAATAAAAAAAAGAGGTGAATATAATGAATAAAAAGGAAATGATAAGATTATATATCCAAACCCACCAATCCACCTATCAATCTAATTATAAATTTCATAGTTGTTTTCAAATTAAACCTGATGTTTATAAATTTCACTACTACATGAGAGATTCTCAATTACAACAAATTGATATTTTTTTTGAAATAGAATTAAAAGAAAAAATTAAATATCATTTTAAATTGCAATTACATGAATATGAACAAAATTCACTAGTTGTACACGCCTTAGAAAGATTACTACATTATTTTGGTAAAGAAGCTCTATTAAAAGGTGGAGACATATCTAAGTTTATAGAACATCCTGATATTACTATTCCATTACAAAATCAAGACTTAATGAACATATATAATTACTTAAAATGCCATTATCATATTACTCCAAAGACTGTTGATAAATTTTATAGTATTTACTTACCATACTTTGAACGTCTATTACTTCAAAACAAATATAAACAGGCTACAGATTCACTAAATGACTTATGTTATGAAATGTTATATGAATATACATGGTATGGTATTAATACAAGATATGTAGATTTAGAATACTATGATCATTTGTACTATTTTAAAAAAATAATTTTATTATGTGGTCCAAAATTAGACTGTATATATAACCAAGCACCTAATACCATTCAACAATTAATTATTCATTTATTTAAATACGAACGTTTTATTTTTTGCTTACTAAGTACTGTTAATGAAATTCCATATAAATCCTTTGTGACAAAAAATATATTACCTGCAATATCATTACATTTTAAAGATGAACAAGAGAACCTAGCATATCTCTATGCTTATTCATTGTATTATGATGATACTAAAATGTTAAACGATACAATCTCAAAAATATTTAAAAAAATTGTAGATGATGCACTTCGTATAAATAATCATGATATGATGATTGCGCTTGGAAATTATATTTTAAAAAAATATGGATACCAAGTATTAATCAATTTATTTAAAAAAGATAGAAATTCATTTATATTTAAATATTTTGAAATTGATGATATACCATTAAAATATCATCAAGAAATTAGAATTGAGTTAATTAAAACACTAAAATATTATGCAAAACTAATAGATCAACCAATGTACAGACTTGGTTGTCTTGAAGAAATAATGAATATAAATTTGCTTCTAATGAAATATTTTAAGGAGGAAACATTTAGTGAAACATAAAAGCAAGAAAATACCATTAATATTAGGTTCTAGTATATTATTAACAACCATATTCTCTCTATCATCAAAACAAGCTAAAAAAATAGTATCACGACAAAAACCTATTAAATCAGTAGATCAAATTAAATGTTATAGCGAAGCTAAAGTTGTAAAAACCACTAATCAACAAAATAAAGAATTGAAAGGTTTTTATTTTGATAACAATTCTCCACTCACTGTTTTGATTAATCATCCGTATAATTCTACATGTGAATCAATGGGATCATATGTAAGATTTTTTCAAACACAATTTCAGTGCAATATACTTGTAGTTGATGCTTTATGTCATGGAACAAGCGAAGGAGATACTCATAAATTAGGTGGCCAAGATGATATTTTATATTGGATAAAATATCTCTTACCAAATTCTAAAAAAATTATATTATTTGGAAAAGAAATGGGAGCAAATTCAATATTGAATAATATAGATAATTTGCAACAATTTGAACAAATTAAAGCAATTATCAGTGACGGAGCCTATGCAAATATCAAAGACTTCATTCACTGTTATCTTAAAAAGAATACTATCCTTCCTTTTCTAAAATCTAAACAACTGATAAATTGGATGATATCTTCAAAGTATAAAATTAACATTAATAAATTAAACACTATTTTTAATGTATCTAAAAATACTATCCCAACAATATATGTTCATAGCAAATCTGATCATTTTGTACCATTAAATAACGTATTTCAATTATATAATGCAAATTATGGTAAAAAAGAACTATTCGTATTACAAGAAGATTTAATGTTACATGATATATTTCGTAATGAAAATGAGTATCTTGATACATTCTTCCATTTTATAGATAAATGCATAGATTAAATAAATTTGTATATAATAATAAACTACAACATTTAGGCTAACTAAAGATTTGTAGTTTATTTTTTTATGTACATAAAAAAAAGGTATCCAAAAGGATACTAATGCCTAGCAACGTGCTATCTTTGCA
>JAHHSU010000049.1 GCA_020025035.1 Thomasclavelia sp.
ATAAAATATAGATTTATTATTCGTTGTAAAATGAAGAATATTTATATTTTGATGTGTATAAATTATAAATGTATATTTTATTATCATATACATTGATAGCATTTCATATAATAGATCAGGTGATAAAATGTTAAAGAAAAAATCGGTACTCATTTTTAGTATTATACTTTCAGTAATTTTTACAATTGTTTTTTTATTCATCTCATCTAAGATTAGTCAAAATGTAGGTTTATTTCACGTTGTACAAGTTGGTGCTTTTTCTTCTAAAGAAAATGCAAATGAACTTACAAAAAAATTAACTACATTAGGAAAGCAAGTATATCAATATGAAAATGAAGGACTTACTTATGTGTTAACATGTATTGACGAAAAACAAAACAACATAGATAGTGAAATGGATTGGCTATCTAAAAATCAAATGAAAGGTGTAGAACGTACTTATCATTATCGTGGTATAAAACCATTTAAATCATTAAGTAAGAAGGAGTTATTGGAGAGTATTAATGACAGTCAAGAAATTAGAAAATCAAAATAGACCTAGAGAAAAGGCAATTAGATACGGTATAGATACTTTAACTAACCAAGAATTGCTTGCAACCATTCTTCAAAGTGGTACAAAGGATCATTCAGTTTTAGAGTTAGCTAAGACAGTTTTATGTGTTTGTGGTGGAATTGAAAGATTGCATTGTCTTACGTACCACCAGTTAATGAGCATTAGAGGAATCAAACAATCAAAAGCAGTTGCTATTATGAGTACGATTGAACTAGCTAAAAGAATGCAATTTAATACGGTTGAAAATTTAGTTCAAATTCATGATGCAAATAGTGTATATGAATACATATTTCCTAAATTAAAATTTGAACAAAGAGAAAAGTTTTATGTTTTATTTTTAAATACTCAAAACGAAATTATTCATGAACGAATACTTTTTATAGGTTCTTTAAATATCTCTCTTGTACATCCTAGAGAAATATTCAAGGAAGCATTGTCATATAATTGTGCTAGTATTATTTGTGTACATAATCATCCTAGTGGTAGTTTAGAACCTTCTAGTAGTGATATTGAGGTGACTAAAAAATTAGATGAACTAGGAAAAATGATGCAAATTACATTGTTAGATCATATGATAGTAAGTTATAAAGGGTTTGTTAGTCTAAAATCAAAAGGGTATTTTTAAATTTTTGTATTTATGATGAGTAATCGCAATCTAGAAAAAAGAAATGTATATTTCTTTTTTTATTTTTATTTGATATTTTAGAAGGTGGTAAGTAGGAATATAGATGTGGTATACTACTTATAGAAAAATATTTTTTGTATGTGTTAAATACAATATAATCATGTAGAAGTTAAAAAAATCAAAGTGTGGTGGTTTAATGGAAAAATATACAATTGGTGCATTTGCAAAAAAGGCTAATGTTACTACTCGAACAATACGATATTATGATCAAATAGGATTACTTACTCCTAGTATTATTGGTAAAAATGGGTATCGTTATTATGTAGAAGAAGATTTAATTAAATTACAAACTATAGTATTATTAAAAGAATTAGGTTTTTCATTAGAGGAAATATCACCTATGTTATTATTTAAAACAGGGAAAAAGGAATTTAAACAGAATATAGAAATGCAATTAGAATTAGTAGACCAAAAGATACAATACTTGTCTTTATTAAAAGATAGATTAAGAAGTGTATCTAAATATATATCTAATCAAGATTTTGAAATAGATAGTATATTGGATTTAATTCAACTATCTAATATTGATCAAAAATTAGTTTTAGAGTATACAACATCTACTCATTTAAATGCTCGTTTAGAATTGCACCAGCGCTATTCAACTAATCCTATAGGATGGTTTAACTGGGTATTTGAGCAAATTGATTTTTCTAAAGTAACAAGATTGTTAGAAGTAGGTTGTGGAAATGGTGCATTATGGCAAAATCGATGTGTTGATGTACGTAATCGAGAAATTTATTTATCTGATATTTCTCAAGGGATGATAAATGAGGTTAAAAGAAATTTACATAGTGATGATTATTATTACTTAGTGGTGGATTGTGAACATATACCTTTTAAAGATCATTATTTTGATAGTGTGATTGCAAATCATGTATTATTTTACCTAGAACATGAAGAAAAAGGAATATTAGAAATTAGTAGAGTATTAAGCAATCAAGGGATATTGTATTGTAGTACTTATGGAAAAAATCATATGAAAGAAATTACCCAGTTAGTGAATGAATTTGACCCAAGAATTGTCTTGTCCAATGATTTGCTTTACCAAAAATTTGGTTTAGAAAATGGAAAACAAATATTATCTAAGTATTTTTCTAGTGTAGAAAAACGTATATATGAGGATAAACTATTAGTAGATGACGCAAATATCATTGTCGATTATATTTCTAGTTGTAAAGGAAATCAAAAGGATTTACTAATAGATAGATATGATGAATTAATTCAATTTATTCAAGAAAAAATAGACCAAGATGGAAATATTGAAATTACTAAAGAGGTAGGACTTTTTGTTTGTCAAAAATAATACGATTTTAATATTAGAAAATATGGATAATTCTTGACTTTGACGTTACGTTAAGGTTTATGATATAAATATATTAAATAGGAGGTATTAAAATGAAAGGTATTGTATTAGCAGGAGGTAGTGGAACACGTTTGTATCCATTAACTAAAGTCACAAGTAAACAATTATTACCAATTTATGATAAACCAATGATTTATTATCCTATTTCTGTATTGATGAATGCTGGAATTCGAGATATATTAATTATTTCTACGCCAGAGGATACTCCAAGATTTGAGTCATTATTAGGTGATGGTAGTCAATTTGGAATACGTTTGCAATATAAGGTTCAACCTTCACCTGATGGACTTGCACAGGCATTTATTTTAGGGGAAGAATTTATAGGAAATGATAGTGTTGCAATGGTGTTAGGAGATAATATTTTTTATGGAAATCGTCTAACAAAAAAATTAAAAGAAGTTGCATCTAGAACATCTGGTGCTACAGTATTTGGTTATTATGTAGATGATCCAGAACGATTTGGTGTTGTGGAATTTGATGAAAATGGAAAAGCTGTTTCTATTGAAGAAAAACCAGAACAACCAAAATCAAATTATGCTGTTACTGGATTGTATTTTTATGACAATAATGTTGTAGAATATGCTAAGTCTATTAAACCATCTTTAAGAGGAGAATTAGAAATTACGGATTTAAATAAGATTTATTTAGAAAAAGGAACATTAGAAGTGTCATTATTAGGACAAGGATTTACATGGTTAGATACAGGTACACATGAATCATTAGTAGAAGCAACTAACTTTGTGAAAACAATTGAAACACATCAAAATCGAAAAATTGCTTGTTTAGAAGAAATAGCTTATCAACAAGGTTGGATGAGTAAGGATAAGTTAGTTGAAGCATATGAAGTGTTGAAGAAAAACCAATATGGAAAATATTTAAAAGATATTATAGATGGAAAATTTATTGATTAGGAGAATATTATGAAAGTAATAGAAACAAAATTAGAAGGGGTATTGATTATAGAAACTGATGTTTTTGGAGATCATAGAGGATATTTTACAGAAACATATTCTAAACCTAAATATGAAAAATTAGGAATTAAGGTTGATTTTGTACAAGATAATATGTCATTTAGTGCACAAAAAGGGACACTAAGAGGATTACATTGGCAAAATCCTCCATATGCACAATCAAAACTTGTATCTTGTACAAAAGGCAAAGTCATTGATGTGGCTGTAGATATTCGTAAAGGTAGCCCTACGTATGGAGAGTGGGTATCTGTAGAATTAAGTGAAGAGAATCATCGTCAATTTTTTATTCCTCAAGGCTTTGCTCATGGATTTTTAACATTAACAGATGATGTGGAATTTCGATACAAAGTAGATAATGTTTATGATAAAGAATCAGAAGGCGGAATACGTTATGATGATCCAACAGTAAATGTGGATTGGGGAGCATTATTAAATGGAATTGAGCCTATTTTAAGTAATAAAGATTTAATTGGACCAACATTAGAAGAATCTAATAATCAATTTGTATATAGTGGAGGTAAGTTATAATGAAAATTTTAGTAACAGGTGGAGCAGGATTTATTGGTGGAAATTTTGTTCATTATATGGTGAATAAATATCCTGAGGATATGATTGTTAATTTAGATTTACTTACTTATGCTGGAAATTTAGAAACATGTAAACCAGTAGAAGGGAAACCAAATTATAAGTTTGTAAAAGGAGATATAGCAGATCGTCAATTTATTTTTGATTTATTTGAAAAAGAAAAATTTGATGTTGTAGTTAATTTTGCTGCAGAAAGTCATGTAGATCGTAGTATTACAAATCCAGAAATATTTGTTAAAACGAATGTATTAGGAACAACAACACTAATGGATGCTGCAAAAGAATTTGGAGTAAAAAGATATCATCAGGTATCTACGGATGAAGTATATGGAGATTTACCATTAGATCGAAAAGACTTATTCTTTACTGAAACAACACCATTGCATACTTCAAGCCCATATAGTTCTTCTAAGGCTAGTGCAGATTTATTTGTATTAGCATATCATAGAACATTTGGATTACCAGTAACAATTAGTCGTTGTTCAAATAACTATGGTCCTTATCATTTTCCTGAAAAATTAATTCCATTAATGATTTCTAGAGCATTAGCTAATGAATCATTACCAGTTTATGGTAAGGGAGAAAATGTTAGAGATTGGTTGCATGTTGAAGATCATTGTGCAGCTATAGATTTAATTATTCGTAAAGGAAAAGTAGGAGAAGTATATAATGTTGGTGGACATAATGAAAGAACTAATTTAGAAGTAGTCAAAACTATTTTACATGCATTAGATAAGCCAGAAAGCTTAATTCAATATGTAACAGATAGACCTGGACATGATATGCGTTATGCTATTGATCCAACAAAGTTAGAGACTGAATTAGGATGGAAACCAAAATATAATTTTGATACTGGAATTAAACAAACAATTGAATGGTATTTAAATCATCAAGAATGGTGGAAAAATATTTTAAGCGGAGAATATCAACAATATTTTGAAAAACAATATGGAAATAAATAAAACCATCGACTAGATGGTTTTTTGGTAGAAAGGAGTAATTATGAAAATATTAGTAACAGGAGTAAAGGGTCAACTAGGACATGATATTGTAGAAGAATGTAAAAGAAGAAATATAGAGGTAATTGGAACAGATACTTCAACGATGGATATTACAGATGCAAAAAAGATCGAAGAAGTTATTAAAAATTCTAAAGTTGATGCAGTAATTCATTGTGCTGCATGGACTGCAGTCGATAAAGCAGAAGATGAAGTAGAAAATTGTCGAAATGTAAATATGCAAGGAACAAGAAATATTGCAACCATTTGTAAGGAATTAAACATTAAGATGATGTATTATTCTACTGACTATGTTTTTGATGGTACAGGAGAAGTTCCATGGAGTGAATATGATCAAAAAAATCCATTAAATGTTTATGGACAAACAAAGTATGAGGGCGAACTAGCTGTAGAAGAATTAGTAGAAAAAAGATTTATTGTTCGTATTTCTTGGGTTTTTGGAATTAACGGAAATAACTTTATTAAAACAATGTTACGTTTAGGAAATGAAAATAAGACTTTAACAGTGGTAAATGATCAAATAGGTTCTCCAACATATACCTATGATTTAGCAAAATTATCACTAGATATGATTGAAACTAATCACTATGGTACTTATCATGCAACAAATGATGGATATTGTAGTTGGTATGAATTTGCGTGTGAAATTTTTAAACTAGCAAATATGAATGTTAAAGTAGAACCAGTAAGTTCAGATGCATTTGTCACAAAAGCAAAACGACCAAATAATAGTAGAATGTACCGAACAGAATTAGATAAAAATGGATTTAAACAATTACCTACATGGCAAGACGCCTTATATAGATACTTAAAAAATGAATTAAATATTATTAAATAGAGATATAGGATTATAATATGAACCTTTTATTTAAATTTTTAAATTATTAGGTTCATTTTTTAATAAAAATAGCTTATTTATTGTTAGAAACTAGAATAAAGAATAATATCGTGCATTTTATATCATTTTGTAGTATGATAGTAAAGAATCATAAGGGAGAGTTGCATATGGATAAAAGAGTGAATCATACATTTGTATTATGTGCTTATCAAGAGTCTAAGTATATCGAAGAATGTCTTATCTCTTTATTAGCACAAACTGTTCCAACAAATGTAATCATTGCTACTTCTACACCTAATTTATTTTTAGAACAATTAGCAAATCAATATGGTGTTGAAATGGTAATCAATCATGAGGCTAAAGGAATAGGATATGATTTTGATTTTGCACTTAGTTTAGGAACAACAGAATATGTTACAGTTGCACATCAAGATGATCGATATGATCAAGATTATGTGAAGTATATAATGGAAAATGTTGACAAAAATACAATTATTGCATTTAGTCAGTATTATGAAGATAGAAATGGTAGAATTGTAGATAATAATTTGAATTTGAATATTAAAAAATTATTATTATCTCCCTTAAAAAGTAAGTATCTATCAAAATACAAAATAGTAAAAAGAGCTGTTTTATCTTTAGGATGTCCAATTTGTTGTCCTTCAGTTACCTTTCATACTTCAAAAGTTTTTACCCCACTATTTGCATGTTCTATGAAATGCGACATTGATTGGTATGCATGGGAGCAGTTATCTAAATTAAAAGGTGAATTTGTATATGTGACAAAGCCATTAATGACACATAGAATCCATGAAGAGTCTACTACTACAAAAATTATTCAAGATAATGCAAGAATCAAAGAAGATATTGAAATGTTTCAAAAATTTTGGCCGCCATTTATCGCAAAAATGTTAAGTAAATTATATGTAAAATCACAAAATAGTAATAATATTAATTAAGGAGATTTAAGATGGATAAAGTTTTATTAGTCATACCAGCTTATAATGAACAGGATAATATAGAACGAGTAGTTAATCAATTAATACAGGATTACCCAGAATACGATTATGTAATCATTGACGATGCATCAACTGACAAGACATCAAAAATATGTAAGGACAATGGGTATAACGTGATTCGACTACCTATTAATACAGGATTAGGAGTTGTCGTACAAACAGGATTTAAATATGCTCTTAGAAATCATTATGATTATGTAATCCAATTTGATGGAGATGGACAACATGATCCTCAATATATTCGTGATTTAATTCAAAAAGCTAAGGAAGGATACAACATTGTATTTGGTTCTAGATTTATTCAAACAAATCGTGGGTTTACTTTAAGAGAAATTGGAAGTAGGTTAATTTCTTTTGCTTTTAAAATTACAACAGGAAAAAAAATCAGTGATCCTACTTCTGGGTTTAAATGTTATGATCAAATGGCAATAGAGTATTATGCATTACAAGATCACGCAATACCAGAAACAGATGATATTGTATATCTTGTAAAAAAGAGGGGTTATCGCATTGCAGAAGTACCTGTCACAATGCATTGTAGAGTTGCAGGAGAGAGCTATTTTAGCCCATTTAAATCTATTCGATTTATGATTAATATTTTATTATCAATATTATTACTACAAAATTTTAGAAAGAAATAAGGAGATTTTATATGAATGAGTCACTTCGTATTAGTATGATATTACTTGCTATTATTACTTTTTTATTTGTTGTAAGAAAAGTAAAATATAATACGATACATATTAAGGATACTATTATATGGGTTTTATGGACTGCATTAGTGATGATACTAGCAATTTTTCCACAGATTTTAAGCTATATTTCTCGTTTATTAGGATTTGAGTTAGTATCTAATTCCATCTTCTTTTTCATCTGTGGTTTTTTATACATTGCAGTATTTTTGCAGGCACAAAAAGTATCTTTGCAACAAGAAAGAATTAAGAATTTATCTCAGGAAATAGGACTTTTAAGAAAAGAAATTGAAGACAAAGAAAATAATTATTAAAAAAACTAACTAAAAGTAAGTTGATGAATATATAAACTATTATAATAATGTAAGAATACAGGCAAAAACAAAATGGATGCCACCTGTTAAATACAGGGAAACATCCATTTGTATAGTTTAATTCATAAATTTATGTGTCCAGGATTCTTTGTACATATCAATA
>JAHHSU010000005.1 GCA_020025035.1 Thomasclavelia sp.
TATATGTACGAGAAACTTTATGGTTTATACTGACACTTACTATTGCAATTTATAAAATTTTTTATATGTATTAAATTTGTTTGACTATGTATTTGTTTGTCGTTAAAATAATAATAGGGAGGGAAGAAAAATGAATTATAAAAAAATAAGGTTGATATATGTATTATTGATTTTGATACCTATAAATGTAACTTTAGGGGTACATGTATTTGCATCTGAAAAAAATATTACAACTTATATAGGTGATAACGTTGGAGAAAATACAGTTGCACATGAACTAACACTTACTGATTTAAGAAAATACTGGCAGATAAATGAAAGCAATCCTAATTATATTGCAGTTTATCGTATTAAGGATGAAAATATTACAGGGTATGAAAAAATTGTTATTCCTGGAGAAATAGAAGGAAAACAAATTCAAATATCAACTGCGGTATTTCCTAGAAATCTGCAAGAAATCACTTTTAAGGTTGTAAATGGTAAAAAAGTATTAGCCTATTATGGAAGTACGTTGTTTTCAGGTTATACTTCCTTGCATAGCATTGATTTTAGTGGGTTGGATACAAGCCAAATTAATGATATGACATATATGTTTAATGGTTGTACTAGTTTAGCAAATATAGATTTAACTTCATTTAATACTAGTCAAGTAACCTCTATGAATGGGATGTTTAATAACTGTAGTGGCTTAACAAATGTTATAGGATTAGATGGATTAGACTTGAGCCGAGTTAAAGATATGAGTTATATGTTTAATGGTTGTACTAGTTTAGCAAATATAGATTTAACTTCATTCGATACAAATCAAGTAACTAATATGAATAGTATGTTTAGAAATTGTAATAGTTTAAATGTTCTTGATTTATCTAGTTTTAATACAAACAAGGTTGTTGATATGAAACATATGTTCTACGTAGGAGTTCAAACTCCACTATTATTAATTACTAATGATAGTAAATTAACAACTTACAATTTTGCAAATGATAATCGAACTAGATGTACTCAAACATATAATGCAGGGGATGGGACATTTGCAAATAATATGAAAGAATTAAAAAAAGAACTTTTTTCATACACTTTTGCAAGTTTAGAAGAGGCAGATGTTGCAGTTAGAAAACTGGAAGCAGAGTCAGTAGAGATTCCTACTCGACCAGGATATATATTTGTTAACTGGGAAAAAACAACAGGAGTAGTTAATTCTACAAAGATTGTAAATCTTGAAGATATAAATGCCAGAGTTAATGTAACCTATATTGCTAGATGGAAAGCAGACACTACTGCATTAGCACAAAAAGTAGAAGAAGCAAAAGCAAAAGTAGCAACAGATACATTAATTCCAAATTCAGTAACTGAAATTAATACAGTAATTAAAGAAGCAACTGAATTAATGAATAGTGGAATTGCATCACCTATGCAAGTACAAGCAATGATGTTTAAAATAGACAATGCATTAATGAACGCTAAAGAAAAAGCAAACAAGGCAGAATTAGAAGCATTAGTCAATAATCCAGTAAATACAAATGGAATGACAGCAGAAAGTATTCAAAGATATGAAGAAGTATTAAGTCAAGCTAGAGAAGTTTTAGCAAATCCAAATGCTTTACAATCAGATGTACAAAATATGATTAACCAAATTCAAGAAGTAACAAAAGCATTAGAAAAAGAACAAACAAGTCAAACACCAATTACTGGAGATATGATGACACTTACAGCTATTGCAATGATGTTAGCATCAGCAATTGCAATGTTAGTGTTAAGAAGAAAAGAAGAATTAAAATAATAGATTTATTATATAAAAATCTATAGAAAATGATGTATACCCTCTTTACTAGGCAAAACTAGTATGGAGGGTATTTTTAATACGTTATAGTTATAAATTTAAAATGAAAAGTATTATGGATATGAGAAACACTATACATCATTTCAAGAATTCTTAAAAGCAGTTGATGAATATATGAATTATTATAATAATGTAGGAATATAGACAAAAACAAAATGGACATCTCCTGTTAAATACAGGGAAACATCCATTTGTATTGCTTAATTCACAAATTTATGTGTCCAGGATTCTTTGTACGTATTAATCTCTCTTTATGTCCTTGTTGATCAATACGCTTTTTAAACGATGGCATGTACCAAGGATAATTGAGTGGAGGAATATACTTCTTTGGTTCTTTCTTTACTGTAGGATGTGTAATATCAAAATCAGTAGGTATATAGTATTTCTTATAAAATGAGTATAATATTCAAAAGCAATCTTATGATGTAAGACATTTGTAGGCATCTCATATTTTGCTTGTTTTTTATAAGTTTTACCTTTCTCATAATGACCTCCTATAATATAACTTAATAAACTTATATTATAGGACATATTAGTTTTCTGCAATAATAAGAATTTATCACATTCTGTTTAGACAATAAATAGTTCGTATTGACATCAATTTAATGATTTGATATGATAAACAAAAGCATTGATAAGGAAGAGTATGTTATTTTTTTAAAGGTAGAGAATCTTTGGTTGGTGAAAAAAGATTTAAGAAATAGCAGAAGGTAGCCTTGGAGCTTATTTAGTGAATAAAGTAATTAAATACGTAGTGCTGCGTTAAGGCATTGAGGCATACTAAGTATGTAAATTAAGGTGGTACCACGATTACAATCGTCCTTATTGGATGATTGTTTTTTATTTTAAAGGAGGAAAAAACAATGTTACAATTTTTATTAATTTTTTTACTTATGTTTATAGTGATGTCTATGATAACTGGAAGAAAACAAAAAAAGGCTGAGTTAGAAATATTACAAAAAAAATTAGATGAATATAGCGAACTTACAAAGGAGCAAATTATAGACTTTGAGGATGATAAAATTGTAGAAATGGCGTGTTTTCAATTACAAGATATAACTGCAGGATCTTATATGAATGCTTTGGAAGTTCTTAACGAGGAACAAAAATATGTATATGCATTATATCAATTAGAAACTTCTGTTTCCTCTAAAAATGTATCTGTTAATGATTTTTTTGTAAGAGCTAGTGAATTGATAGATATGGTTCCTAAAATTTTAGAACAATTGAATTTATTAGAGGCAAAAAGAATTTATGAAGAAGCATATCAATTATATCTTGATATTCAAAAGGAATATGAACGTGATATCGATGAAGTAATTGATGAACTTTATGATGATACGAAAAATTATGGGAATGAGAAAAATTTTGATGATTATTCTAAAGAATTAAAGGAAATCTTTACTAGTGAAGCATATATGCATGTTTTAGCACAATTTATTAAAGAACATATTGATAGTTTTATAGGGAATAATGAAAATGAGGAGGATTAATGTGAAAAAAGAATTAGCACCTAAATATAACCATTTAGAAGTAGAAAAAGGAAAATATCAAGAATGGCTAGATAAGAAATATTTTGAAGCTGGCGATATTTCAAAAAAACCATTTACTATTGTGATTCCACCACCAAATGTAACAGGGAAATTGCATTTAGGTCATGCATGGGATACTACATTACAAGATATGATTATTCGATATAAAAGAATGCAAGGATTTGATGCGTTATGGTTACCTGGCATGGATCATGCTGGTATTGCTACGCAGGCAAAAGTGGATGCACGTTTAAAAGAACAAGGAATTTCTAGATATGATATTGGACGTGAGAAGTTTTTAGATCAAGCATGGAAGTGGAAAGAAGAATACGCATCTATTATCCGTGCACAGTGGGCAAAATTAGGATTATCATTAGATTATAGTAAGGAAAGGTTTACATTAGATGAAGGATTAAATCATGCGGTAAATAAAGTTTTTGTAGAACTTTATCATAAAGGTTTAATCTATCAAGGAGAACGAATTATTAATTGGGATCCTATACAAAGAACAGCGCTATCTAATATTGAGGTTATCCATAAAGAAATCGAAGGAGCTATGCATTATTTTAAATATCAAGTTGTAGATAGCAAAGAGCAATTGATTATTGCTACTACTCGTCCTGAAACAATGTTTGCAGATACAGCAATATTTGTGCATCCTCAAGATGAACGATATACACATTTGATTGGTAAATATGCAATTAATCCTGCAAATGGAGATCAATTACCAATTATGGCAGATGATTATATTGATATGGATTTTGGTACAGCCGTAATGAAATGTACACCTGCTCATGATCCAAATGATTTTTTACTTGGTAAAAAATACAATATGGAAATGCCTATATGTATGAACCTAGACGGAACAATGAATCATCTTGCTGGTAAGTATGAAGGAATGGATCGATTTGAGTGTAGAAAGGCAATGATAAAAGATTTTAAGGATGCTGGTGTAGTTGATCATATTGAAAAACATTTACATCAAGTTGGACACTCAGAAAGAAGTGATGCTATTGTAGAACCATATTTATCAAAACAATGGTTTGTAAAAATGGATGTATTAGCCAAGCAATTATTAGAAAATCAAGAAACAGATCAAAAAGTACAATTTGTTCCAGAACGATTTGAAAAAACATTAAATCAATGGATGTCTAATATCGAAGATTGGTGTATTTCAAGACAATTATGGTGGGGGCATCGTGTTCCTGCATGGTATCATAAGCAAACAGGAGAAATATTAGTACAAGAACAACCTCCTAAAGATATTGAAAATTACACACAAGATCCAGATGTTTTAGATACATGGTTTTCTAGTGCTCTTTGGCCTTTTAGTACATTAGGATGGCCTAATGAAAATAGTGAATTATATCAAAGATACTTTCCAAATGATGTGTTAGTAACAGGCTACGATATTATCTTTTTTTGGGTAAGTCGAATGATTTTTCAATCATTAGAATTTACTAAACAACGACCATTTAAAGACGTTTTAATCCATGGTCTTATTCGTGATGAAAATGGAAGAAAAATGTCAAAATCATTAGGAAATGGTGTGGATCCAATGGATGTAATCGATAAATATGGTGCAGATACCTTAAGATTCTTTTTAACTACAAATTCTGCTCCTGGGATGGATTTACGTTATGTTCCAGAAAAATTAGAATCTACATGGAATTTTATTAATAAGATTTGGAATGCATCAAGATTTGTATTAATGAATATTCCTGAGGATTTAGAATATAGTGATTTATCGTTAGAAAATCTAAATATTTGTGATCAATGGATATTAAATAGATTAAATTCAGTAATTAAAATAGTAGATGAACAAATGGATAAATATGAATTCGTTAATGTTGGAACAGAATTGTATCACTTTATTTGGGATGATTTTTGTTCATGGTATATTGAATTAGCAAAGGTTACATTATCTAGTGAAGATGCACAAATTAAAAATGCTACCATTCATACATTGGTATATGTTTTGAATGCAATTGTTAGATTACTTCATCCATTCATGCCTTTTGTTACAGAAGAAATTTATCAATCTATTCCACACGCTAAAGAATCAATTTGTATTGATACATGGCCTAAGTCAAATGACACATTAGTAGTTGAAAATATTGAAGAAGATGTTGCATATTTAATTGATATTGTAAAAGGAATTCGAGAAATACGTGCAAAGTATGTAATTAAAAATGCTAAAGAAGTTTATTATGTTGTAGATAGTAAAGACTCTTCATTAATTAATAGACTAGCTATTTATAGTCCATTTATATTAAAGTTGTGTAATGCTATAGAAGATCAAACGATTATCAATAATTCTACTAACGATGTAGCATCTATTGCTATTAAAGGTGGTAATATGTTATTAGTATCTCTTGCAGGGTTAATAGATATAGAAGGGGAAAAGAAAAAGTTAGAGGCTGAGCTTTGTAAATTAGAAAGTGAAATTAAACGTTGTAATGGTATGCTTTCTAATCAAAATTTCATTTTGAAAGCACCGGCAGAAAAAATACAACAAGAAAAAAATAAACTAGAAGATTATCAAGCTAAATATGATGCATTAAAAATTAAATTAGATGCAATGTAAAAGAACTGTAATTTGGATTACAGTTCTTTTTTTCATAGCGTTTTTAAATGAATTAGTATATAATTTACAAAGAAGAGGTGATAAAGTGAAATTACAACGTTATCATTTATTAATTATTGCTTTGATTTGCTTTATTGTTGTTTTTGTTGGAATTAATACTAAATATGATAAATTTTATCGTATTCAAGGAATGAACAATGATAATCGAATTTTAATTGAAACTTATTTAGATCATAATGCCCAGGAATATTTAATTCATAATAATATTCCAGTAGATAGTTTTATACGGTATATTGATGTTCCAGGATTTAATATTGAAAACTATGAATACTATCGACAAGTAGAAATTGCAAATTGTTTACCAGGATTAGGTGAGATTATAGCTCATACAAATCGTGTAGTAGATAAATTGAAAACTGAGTCTCAGAGTTCCATAAATGAGATGTTAAGTATTTTGTTGAATGATGATTTATTGATTGATTATGAAAATAGTGATAATTTTAACTTTCAATATGCAAGCATTTACAGTGTATTAAAGCCATATTATTTAAAGGATAATGAAAATTATATTGATACAATTAATGATTTAATGACATCTTTAGCTAAGTTAGGATATGAAAGTGTAGAATCTAGAAAAGATATTTTGATTATACTATTTAAAAATTACAATTCTTCTCAAGTTACTGATATGGTTGATTATTCTATTAATGAAGGAAGTGTGTGCTTTGTAAAAAATCCTACATCATTAGATGCATTAGTTAATGAAAAACATTATATTAGTAGTTATGTACCACATGATTTAGAAGTAATAGAGTCTATTCCACGTTTGTCTTATTTTACTTATTTAAGAAGTGATGCATATATACAACTTAAATTAATGTTTGATGACTTTATGAAATATAATGAGAATGAATCAATATTAGTTGAAACTGCTTATGAAAGCTTTGATTCGTTACCTACAGATTTAGCAGGAAAAAGTGAATTACAATTAGGAAATACAGTATCATTAAAGGTAGAGGGAGTTTCAAGTGAAGAATTTAATCATACTGATTTTAAAAAATGGCTAGATGAGCATGCTTATCAATATGGATTTATTTTACGTTATCCTCCATCAATGGATAATCAGACTGGACATTCATCTGTAAATAATATTTATCGTTACGTTGGAACAGATATTGCTGGTAAAATGCATGAATTAAATATATCTACACTTGAAGAATATGTGGAACAAGTAAAGGAGGATGTATGAAAACTACAATAGGAATTTTTGATTCGGGCGTAGGAGGATTGACTGTATTACATGCAATTCAAAAATCGCTTCCATATCAAGACTTAGTATATGTTGGAGATAATGCTCATTGTCCTTATGGTGATAAAACAAAAGAGCAATTATTAGAATATGCAATAAATGTAGTAGAATATTTTATTGGTAGAGGTATTAAAATTATTGTTTTAGCATGTAATACCACTTCAGCGAATACATTAGAAGATTTAAGAAAAAAATATCAAGATGTTTTATTTATTGGTGTGATAGATTCAACCGTACAAACTTTTTTAAAAAAAGATCTTCGCAATGTACTTGTGATTGGTACAAAAGCAACGATTGAGTCTAATAAGTATGAGCAATTAATATTAGATTATCAAAAAGATTGTCATGTTACAAGTTTGGCTACACCTAAATTTGTACCAGCTATTGAGTCTAAGGCATCTAATCATGAAATAGAAAATATTGCATATGAATATCTAAATGAGTATCAAGATAATATTGATTCTATTATATTAGGCTGTACGCATTATCCTATGATTATGGATCAAATAAAAAATGTGCTAGGGGATATATGTTATATTTCTTCTAGTGAATCTGTTAGTAAAGATATAAAATATTATTTAGAAAGCCATCATTTAATTAGTCAGCATCCAAAAAATATAGAAATTTATACTACAGGAAATGTAGATGATTTCGTTGAAGCGGGAAAAACATTTTATGATTTTTCAAATACAGAAGTTCAAGCACTTCATTTATAAAGTTCTATTTACTAATTTAGAATAGAGGTAAATTGGATTGTATTTAAAATATTAGAATAAGTCTCTTGCTTGAAGTAATTTGAAGTAGATAGTAGGTTACTAATTTATTTTCTCTTGTTAATTTTTTAGATAAAAGAAAAGAGCTATCAAGGAATAGCAGAAAAGTTTTCCACTGGAAAATACTCTGCTCTTGAAGGCTTTTTTTTGTGCATTTTTAAATGATCATTTATATACGTATTTATTTTAGAAAATCTATAAGACTTATTATTTTTTAAAATAAATATGCAAGAAGTATTACCATAGTTGTTATATAATTAAAAATCTTCATAAAATCTTTAAAATTAGTTGTTAACCTATGTTTAGAAAATAAGTGAAAGGAAATAAATACAATGGAAATGATTTTGAAAACAACTAATCTTTGTAAAACATTTAAAGGTCATATGGCTGTAAATAGCGTATCGCTAAATATTGAGCGAAATTCGGTTTATGGATTACTTGGTCCAAATGGAGCTGGTAAATCTACTATTTTAAAGATGATTACCGGTATTTTAAAACCTACTTCAGGGACGATTTTATTTGATGATCATCCATGGGTGAGAAATGATTTAAATCATATAGGTGCGTTAATTGAAATACCGCCACTTTATGAGAACTTAACCGCACATGAAAATCTAAAGGTGCGTACGACACTTCTTGGACTTGAGGATAGTAGAATTGATGAAGTTTTAGAAACCGTACGTCTAGGCAATACTGGTAAAAAACTAGTTGGTCAGTTTTCACTTGGTATGAAGCAACGTCTTGGGATTGCAATCGCATTATTGAATAATCCACAACTTTTGATTCTAGATGAACCTACTAATGGACTTGATCCTGTAGGTATTGAAGAGCTTCGAGAATTAATTCGCTCTTTTCCATCAAAGGGTATTACTGTGATTCTTTCAAGTCATATTCTTTTAGAGGTACAGCAGATGGCTGATCACATTGGAATTATTTCAGGGGGTGTTCTAGAATATGAAGGTGAGCTTCATGAAAATCAAAATTTGGAACAGTTATTTATGGATGTTGTAAAAAATAATTACAAGGAGGGGTAAGCAATGAATTATCTTAAATCAGAACATCTTAAGTTTAAAAGGACAATTTTTAATAAGTTGCTTTGGATTGCTCCTTTATTTGTCACTGTTTTTGCATGGATTATAGGTGGTTTTTCTGGCTTTATGTATATGTCTTTTTACTGGTGGTATGCATTTATTCTTCCAGGAACAATTGCTATTTTATGTGTTTTTTCGCATTTAAAGGAAGATAAGGCTGGAAAGTACTATTCTATTTTTTCTATACCAATAGATTTGGTAAAATTTGAAATGGCAAAATCTGTTTTAATCATTGAAAAACTTGTAATCGCTGCATTATTTTTAGCAACTTTTGTTTCTATTAGTAATGTTATTTCTCCAGCACTTGCAGTTTATAATATTGGGGTAAGTGTTCTTGGAAGTGTTGCAATTGTACTTGCATCTATTTGGCAAATCCCATTGTGCTTATTTTTGGCTCAAACAATTGGAATGACTTTACCTATTTATTTAAATACAATTTTAGGTATTCTTTTTCCTATTGTATTAAAAGAATCTATTTTTGTATGGCTTTGCCCTTATTGCTGGACTGCAAAATTAGCAGAATCTTTAATGGGAATTGAAATCAGTGGAGTTTATAAAGGAAATTCTCACTTTTCAATCTCAATTATTGCAGTTTTAGTTGCCTCTTTTTTCTTATTTATGATATTTTCTTTTTTTGATGCTAAAAATTTTCAAAAAGGAGGAAACTAAAAATGAGATTGCTGAATGGAATACGTTTAGAGCTATTAAAATTTAAACATACGCCTTTAATAATTATTCATATGATATTTCCAATCATTGGTGCATGCTTATTTACAGTCTACTTCTTCTGTTATAAAAACGTGTCCTCAATTAATAGGATTGACCTTATTTTAGAACTTACAGCTACTGTATTTCCACTACTAATTAGTATTATTGTAGGATTAAATGTTTTACTAGAAGAAAAAGCATCCCACTTTCAGCCCTTACTAATAGTTCCTTATCGTGGAAAATTATTTTTTGTAAAACTATTAACACTCTTTTTTTCAGGTGTGTTTTCACTCATTCTGTTATTTACGTTGTTTCTTTTAGGAACACTATTAACTAGGCAGATAGGAACTGTTCCAATCTTATTTCTTTTACAATCTGTATTTGGACTTGCAATTTGGAATTTTGTAATCTATACGCTACACTTATTTTTAAGCTTTAAATTTGGTCTTACAAGTTCTCTTTTTTGGGGTGTGTTTGAAAGCTTACAGTGTATCTTATTTAGTAATATTGAGTTGCAAGGTGCAACGCGCCTTATTCCTTTTGCCTGGTCTGTAGACTGGATACACGATAGTATGAATAAAACGATATCAAATCATATTGTAATTTGGGTTGTAGCAATTGCTCTTACAATTATTTTTGCAGCCATAACCATTCAATGGTTTATACATTGGGAAGGATAAATAAACTATAAGCAAAAATATACTAATAAGTACATTGCAAATATCATTATTTTTACAGGGGTATATGTTTCTTTGTAAAATAAGATGATTGAATTTCTTGTAGATTATATTCCATACTATTTAAATATTGAAGATGTTATAACATGAATCATCATTATAAAATTCTAAATGATATTGTTTAAACATTAGGGGCATAGACCATGTATAAACGTTATAACATCGAATCAGTATGTTATAATACGTTTATGATTTTATCGAAAGGAGGAGGTAAAATGGCTTTGATACTTGTAGTAGATGATGATGTTTCAATTTTACAGCTTATTAAAAATGGACTATCCAAAGACGGACATATTGTTTCAACATATACCTGTGCAAATCATGTTCCACTAGACAAACTTGTTCAATATGATTTGATTATTTTAGATGTTATGATGTCAGGAATAAATGGCTTTTCATATTGCAAGAAAATTCGCTTACTAGTAGACTGTCCAATTATGTTTTTAACAGCAAAGACAATGGAAAATGATATAACATATGGTTTTGGAGTAGGAGCAGATGATTATTTAACTAAGCCATTTAGAATTTTGGAACTAAGGGCTAGAGTCAATGCCCATTTACGCAGAGAAAAGCGTGATAAACATCATGCTCTTATCCTTGATAATATTAAAATAGACTTATCTGTAAAAGAAGTAAAGGTCGATGGTATGATAGTTACTTTTACTAAAAGTGAATATTTGATTTGCGAATACCTTGCTTTAAATAAAGGTCAGGTGTTTACAAAGGAACAAATCTATGAAGCTGTATTTAGTTTGGATGGAGAGAGTGATAATTCTACTATTTCAACACATATCAAAAATATACGTGCAAAACTAAATACGTTTGGAGTACAGCCAATTACAACAGTATGGGGGATGGGATATAAATGGGAATAAATCAAACAAATTCTCTCAAAACAGCATTTTGGAAATTTTTGGTTGCACTGCTTTTTAGTCTTTGCATGGCTGTTTTCATTCCGTTTATGTTACTCTTGTTTGGAACTACATTTGGGATTGTTACCTATGCAAATTATTCAGAACAAAGTGTAAAACATATTGAACCAATCATTGCATCAGCACCAGATTTATCTAAGGTACAACTTCCTGTTGGTTGTAAATATCTATTATTAGATAAAAACTATCAGCTTGTTAAAAGCAATTTGAATAAAAAAGATCTTTCTATTGCTTTAGATTATGCAGTTACTGGAAAGATGGATGGACTAGGAAATAAACAGTATTTATTTGTTACTCGTGAAAACGAATTTGTAATTCTACAATACTATATTGGCTCTAAGTTTACAGATGAATGGTTAAACAAACTTTTACCTTCACCTGAAATTCTTTTATATATTTTAATGGGATTAAACTGTATTGCTGTATGTATTTTCCTTACAACAAGATTTTCTAAGAGTCTACGCTTACAGCTTGTTCCACTTTTTAATGCAACAAAAGAAGTATCTAGACAAAACCTTGATTTTGAGGTAGGTCATTCAAAAATTAAAGAATTTGAAGACGTACTATTGTCTTTTTCTAATATGAAAGATAGCTTAAAAAATTCTTTGAAACAACAATGGCAAACTGAACAAATGCAAAAAGAACAAATTGCATCACTAACTCATGATTTGAAAACTCCTTTGACCATTATTCAAGGAAATATCGATTTGCTTTGTGAAACAAATTTGGATGATGAACAGAAAATGTATTCAAGATATATTATTGATGGCTCTAAACAGATGCAAGAATACATTAAGATACTAATTGAAATTTCTAGGGCATCTACTGGATATTTACTATGTAAAAAAACCTATGATATAGAAGTATTTCTAGGTGAATTACAAGAGCATATTAAGGCAATATGTTATGTAAAGAAAAAACAGTTAGTGTTTGAATCTGTTGGTTTGCCTGATCAAATTACAATTGACAAAACGCTCTTAGAGCGGGCTGTATTAAATGTGGTAAACAATGCATTAGATTATAGTACTCAAAAGGTGATTGTAAAGATTCGATTTCAAAAAAAGAATGATACATTGGAAATTATTGTGATTGATGATGGAAAAGGTTTTTCTAAGGATGCATTGTATCATGCTAAAGAACAGTTTTATATGGAAGATAAGGGTAGAAGTAGTAAGATGCATTTTGGTATGGGTCTTTATATTGCTAACTGCATTGCAAAGTGTCATGGTGGTAAAATATAATTAGAGAATTTTACTAAAACTGGAGGAGCAATGGTAACTATCTTAGTGCAATCTAAAGATGATTTGATAAATTGATTATTAGTAGATATAAAAATAAGATTACTCAATTTGTTGTAAATAAGTGGTTACATAGTGCAATGATTTAGGTGATCTTTTTTGATATTATTCTTTATTGTATAGAAGGAATGAATGCTGTAACAACTAAAATATTTATTTTAGATTAAGTATTGAGATTTAAAGGTGTTTTTTATAAAATCTAAATTTTGATAATGGATTGCTAGGTTTGAATGTCTAATGGTAACAAAAATATACTACTAAGTTACAAGAAAAATGGAAAGAGATTAAAGCAAAAAGACTATTTAGAACTTACTAGAATATCTAGGGATACAAGGTATAAAGCAAATAGAATGAGGTAGACAAATAATAATAGTAGACAAAAAAATCGTTGATAAAAATAGAAAGGAGCAGTCAAACTTTTTTGAATATACAGTATAAATATTGCTTTATACACATATGATGTGTTGAGGTGAAATAATGAAAAGAAAAATTATTCGGTTATTATTTGTATGTAGTTTTGTTTTAGCAATCGCATTTATTTTTGAAAAAAATAAAAAAACTACAGATACTCCTGTATCCAATATAGTTTATACAAATAATCCACATTATAAAGAAATTGTATACCAAGATGAAAGTCAAATGTTAATTCCTGTAAATATGGAAGTCTCATTAGATGGTAGTTTAGAAGATGATGTTGCACGTATTGTCCATTTAATGAAAACAAAACCAACACAATATAAAGGATTATATCCAGTAATTCAAGATGACGTGACATTAAATTCTGTATCATTTGATGAAGGGTTACTAACATTAGATTTTAATGATGGATTAATGAATTTAAATAAGGAAGGAAGTCTGAATTTTTTAGAAGCCTTGACATGGACACTTTGTGAGTATCAAAATATTAAACAATTACATTTAACATGTAACAATGAAGAAATTACAAATTTACAAGATAGCTATATTTCATTATCACAAAATTATAATAATAGTTTAGGTTTAAATAATTTTGAGTCTGTAAATGCTTATTTACATAAAACAAATGCTTTAACAGTTTATGCAAATAAGGTAATTGATGGACAAACGTTTTATGTACCTATGACACGTAGATTAAATACAACTGATTTAGATATTAAAGATAAGGTGAGTTTTTTATTAAAACACACTTCAATTTCATCCTTATTAAATGAAAATACTGTATTAAAAAATTTAGAAGTGTTAGATGGTACTGAAATTGTAGATGGTAAATTGATTGTAAATTTAAGTGATCAAGCATTATTAGATGAAATGTCATTAAATCCTCAAGTATCTGATTTATTAATGTTATCATTACGACAAATTGATGGAGTAGAAATGATTGGTTTTACTGTAAATGGACAAACAATAGGACAAGATGAAGTTGTTTCTAAAGAAATTGTATATAATGTTGTAAAGATGTAATTCTATGCTATACTCATGTTGAGGTGGTAGTATGAAAAAAATTATAAACATATGTGATGTTGTATGGTAAAAATAGTGGTTATGTCTGATAATCATGGAAAAACTCATCATATAGAAAATATATATCTTGCTAATCAAGATGCTGATTATTTTATTCATTGTGGCGATTTTGAAGATGATGATATATTTTTAGAAAAATTTATTAGTGTATCAGGAAATAATGATATTGGATCATCGTTTCCTAAAAATCAAACTTTAGAAATTGAAGGATATAAAATAGAAGTATGTCATGGTAATCAATTTGATTATTATGAGCGAACATTCAATATGTATGAGTATGCAAAGCAACAAGGAATCGACATTTTGATTAGTGGCCATACCCATATTCCAAATAATGAATGTATTGATCATATTCATTTGATTAATCCAGGTTCTACAGCACGTCCTCGATCTAACAGTAAACCAAGCTATGCAATATTATGGTTAGATCAAGGATCTATTCATGTGGAATTTCAAGAATATATAGAGAATTAGTATTAAAGAAACTATACTATGATGAAATAGTTTCTTTTTTAAATGTACTATGACTAACTATAATTGAATTTATAGTATCTAATCTATCGTTTGATGCTCAACAGAATTATTACGTAATTCTAATCTTGAATGCACATGTATCTCAATATTATTTATTGTAACAGGATGATTACTAAGCTTGTGTAATTCAAGGTAATCAATATTGTTTTCTAATAATTTAGTATAGGTTGATACAATGGATTGTTTCATGTATTTGTTAATTGTTGTGATTACCTCTTCTTCTTTTAAATTAGATGGATAGGATATTAGAGATAATGAAACATGGAGATGAATATGAAATTTATTATTTTTAAATGATGTTTTAGTTTTTGAACTAAGAATATCATAATTTATTCCAAAATCTTGATATGGAATTGTTTGAGTAACATTATTGTTGCTTTTTTTATGAATATAGGTTAATCCATAAATATCTTGAATATTAAGTGTTGTTGTTTCTTTGTTATTTAGGAATGTTAACTTGTCAATTATAAATTTTTTTGCGGGATTTTCTTCTCCTTCATTAATTACACTTGAATTTTCTATTGTAGATAAGTTTGGGATAATACTAATACTGTTATCTCCTGCATAAGTTTTCATAATTTCTAACATAGGTGTTGGAACATCTAATGCATTAAGATTTGTTGGATTATTATATGCAATTAATGAAAAATAAGGGGAACTTGTAATACTATGTTTTACTTGGTAGATATCATTAATATCTTGAGTATTGATAAATAGTGATGTTGATAATTTTAGGTGTTGATCGTGTACAACATAATTAAGTACTTCTTTTAATGGGATTGGATCTAAAACGTTTGGTGTAACTAAAAGCGTGTCTACATGATCTAACATAAATTCCATTCGCATTTTATTTTCTAGTTTTTGGATTGCTTCTCCTATAGAATTTCCAGATGTATGAATGATTAAGATTTCTCCTTTATTACTAGAAGATTCTACTTCTGGTTTAGAAAGAGAGTTAGGATTGATAATTTGAAAGGTAATTGTATATTGACTATCTTGATAATCGATTGCCATAGATGTAGGAAATACTAAAGTATAAAGATCTTTTAAGTCGCTACATCCTGTTAGAATAGTGATAACTATAAATAAGATAGTAAGTTTTTTCATAATACACCTTGCTTTCGTTTAAAATTACTAGATTGAAATATTTTAAAGAAATTTTTAAAACTAATAAATAAGGCAGGATTTACCATATCTTTATCAAATGACTTTTGAGATGTAATATATAAACATATCGCAATAGATGATAATATAAAACCATATAGTCCTAGAGTTGCACTAGCTATAAAGATAAATATTTTAAATATTGTGATGATACTATTGAATGATATATTATTAGATACAGAATAATTACATATAATATTAATCGCACATAAAAACATAATATCATATCCAATAAATCCACTAGCGATTACATTTTGTCCTAGCAATACACTACCAATGACTAATAATGTAGATGAGATTCCTGCTGGTAGCCTTGTACCTGCTGCTCTAAACAATTCAAATAAAAGAGTCGCAAATATGATTTCTAGATAAACTGGTAAGACCATCCCTTTTTGGATACTTAATATATTGGATAACCATAAAATAGGCAATTCCTGAGGATGAAAACAATAAATCGCAATAATAAATCCCATTAAGAAAATAGATACTACAATACTAAAAAAATACAGAAAACGATTTAAAAAAGTAGTAATATAGTGTTCATTAATATCGTCTGAATAGTCTAAAAATAATGAAATTGTAGCAGGTCCAATATTAGCATTATTAAAGTTATCAACAAAGATTACAAATTGTCCTTTTAATAAGCTTAATACACAATAATCTGGTCTCATTGTATAGGTCATTTCAGGAAACAATTTATTTTTTTTACTATACAAAAGTCCTCTTAATTGACCAGAACTTGTAATATCTATATCATTTATTTCATTTAGCTTACAATTTAGTTTGTGTAGTATATGTTTAGGACATTTATCTTGCATATATAAAAGTCCAATTTGTGTTTTTGTATTTTTTCCTAGTGTCATTTTTTGGTAGCATAAATTGGCAGTTTTAAGTCTTTTTCTAATTAATGCAACGTTTGTTTCGAGATTTTCAATAAAACTATCACGTGGGCCTGTAATTGTAATATCTATCATAGAAGAATCAGGTGTTCTTTTTGGGACACTAATGACATTAATTGTATAATAGTTATGTTGATAATAGAATAAACATAATCCACTAAAGACTTTTTCATCAAATTGTTCGATTGTAAGTTCATCCATTTTTTGAATCGTTAAAATGGATGATGTAATAGAATCAATAACTACATTACGATTAATTTTCCCAATAATTTCGTTTTCAATTTCTTTAATATCACATAAACCTTCACAATATATTAATGAATACCATTCATTATTTTTAAATACTACATCTTTACAGTTTTGAAAGTGATTTTGTAGTTGTTTTATGTCCATAAAGTACGCTCCTTAGTTTGAGTATTAATAAAGTAATGTCGCATAATAGAGATATAATAATAAAGCCAATAGTAAAATTAGCAACTAAATGATTGTGGGACAATAGATAAATAAGTATCAAAGAGCACACAAAGATAAACAAATATGGGAGTTTTGGATTAGTATAAAGACGTTGAAGTAATTTAATATTAATTGCAATTTTACAAAAACCACTAATCACATAATAAAAAAGTACAGGAAAGTTTATGTGACCTATATATTGTCCAAAATAAATCATATTATGACTTTCAAAAAATGGATAAACAATAATCTTTAATACTCCTCTAAATTCATTTAGATGAATAATGGAACGAGCAATAATAAAGAGTAAAATAATAAATAAATATTTATAATATGTTTTTTTACTGATAGGAACTTCATAAATTTTAGGTAATGTAAAAATAGAAAATGATTCAAAATAAAGTAATACAGATAATAATAATGCATTTATATTAAAATGAAATTTTGGCATATCATGATGTAAAAAAGGATAATATAATAATTTTATTTTGAAGGCAAAATATACTAACAAAAAAATACTAAATAAAATAAACATTAGGTTAAATCCTTTATAAATATTAAAAGTAGGTATTTTGATAATATAGAAAACTAGTAAAGACAAAGATAAAACAATGATATAAATAGGAGTATCAGTTAACCAATGTACTTCCACAAAGTCACATATAATTAAAAAAGAAAGAAGTGTTGTAACAGTTATATAAATAAATAATATTTTTTTGATTATCGGTGTTATTTTATATGACATTGCTTGTTGGTAAAATCGGTATACAAGAGGCGATGTCATTCCAATAAGTAGCAAGGTAGGAAATACGTAGTATATAAAGCTATCTCCAACTATTAGATAAAGCGTATTAATAATAATTTTGGATAAAACAAATGATGTGGAAATTAATGCTAATATAAAATAAGACTGATTAATAATTTTATTTTGATTCATATTTTTCACCTTGTTGAATTATGGACAATTATTTGTTATTTATAATTCAATATTTAAAATTCACTACTTTTTATAGTAAAATCATAAAAAAAGTGTTCAAAATTTAAATTTTGCAATTTGCTTTGAGTAAAATAATTTGTTACAAATAAATCATAAGTATTTACAGAAAGGAAGATGTATATGGTTAATGAAGTAATACTTGTGGGAAAATTAAAAGATATTATAGGATATAAAAAATTCAATGATAGAAAATGGTTTATAATTACGATGATGGTTGAAAAACCATTACGTAATGAAAATGGAGAATATGATTATGAAGAAATTGAATGTGCGTTATGGCAAGGAGATGCAGATCAATTTATTGATAATCAATATATGTCAAAAATGTATAGTATTAAAGGTAGAATTAAAAAAATGTGGGATGGTCAAAATTATGTTGCGGTTGAGAAAATTAGAGGAATAGATAGTCATTTTGATTAGTTGTAATACCTATAAAAGTTTGGTATAATTACCACTTGAAAGTAGGTGTTTATAATGAGCATAGATCAATCTAAAATACGTAATTTTTCTATTATAGCTCATATTGATCATGGAAAATCAACCTTAGCAGATTGTATATTACAATTAACTGGTGCAGTTGCAAATCGTGATATGAAAGCACAGTTATTAGACAGTATGGATTTAGAAAGAGAACGTGGAATTACAATAAAATTAAATGCTGTACAATTAAATTATACTGCAAAAGATGGACAAACTTATTTATTACACCTCATTGACACTCCAGGTCATGTTGATTTTACTTATGAAGTATCAAGGTCATTAGCAGCGTGTGAGGGAGCTATCTTAGTAGTTGATGCTGCTCAAGGAGTAGAAGCACAGACTTTAGCAAATGTCTATTTGGCTTTAGATAATAATTTAGAAATTATTCCTGTAATCAATAAAATTGATTTACCTAGTGCAGATCCTCAAAGAGTAATAACTGAAATTGAAGACGTAATTGGATTGCCTGCAAGTGATGCACCACTTATTTCAGCAAAAACCAATCTAAATATAGATTCCGTATTGGAAGCAATTGTGCAAAATGTTCCAGCCCCTTCTGGAAGTGTAGATCATCCAACTCAAGCCTTAATATTTGACTCTTTCTATGATGCATATCGTGGAGTTATTGTACTTATTAGAATAGTAGAAGGAAAAATAAGAGTTGGAGATAAAATAAAATTTATGGCAAGTAATGCTGTATATGAGGTACTGGAAGTTGGAGTGAATACACCTGCAGAGGTAAAAAAAGATGAACTCATTACAGGAGAGGTTGGATGGCTTTCTGCATCAATCAAATCCATTAAGGATATTCATGTAGGAGATACTGTTACTGTTATTGGAAATGAATGTAAAAATCCATTACCTGGATATCGAAAACTAAATCCAATGGTGTATTGTGGATTATATCCAGTTGATAATGCTAGATACAATGATTTGCGTGAAGCGTTAGAAAAAATGCAATTAAGTGATTCTGCACTTGTTTTTGAACCTGAAACATCACAAGCATTAGGATTTGGATTTCGATGTGGTTTTTTAGGCTTATTACACATGGATGTAATTGAGGAAAGATTAGAGCGTGAATTTGGTCTAGATTTAATTGCTACTTCACCTTCAGTAATTTATCATGCACATTTAACGGATCATAAAATGATTGAAATTGATAATCCAGCTAAGTTACCAGAAGTACAAAAAATTCATTATATTGAAGAACCTTACGTAAAGGCAGCAATTATGACACCAAACGACTATGTAGGTCCTATTATGGAGCTTTGTCAAAGTAAACGTGGAGAATATGTAGATATTCAATATATTGATGATTCTAGAATGAATGTCATTTATTTACTTCCATTAGCTGAAATCGTATATGATTTTTTTGATCGCTTGAAGTCATGTTCAAAGGGATACGCATCATTTGATTATGAATTACACGGGTATAAAGAAAGTAAATTAGTCAAGATGGATATTTTACTTAATGGCGAAATCGTAGATGCATTATCATCTATTGTCCATAAAGATTTTGCGTATCATAGAGGTAAAATTATATGTGAAAAGTTAAAAGATATCATACCACGACAAATGTTTGAAGTACCTATTCAAGCGGCAATACAAGGAAAAGTTGTAGCTAGAACAAATATTAAAGCAATGAGAAAAAATGTTCTTGCTAAATGTTATGGTGGCGATATTACTCGAAAAAAGAAACTATTAGAAAAACAAAAAGAAGGAAAAAAACGTATGAAAGCAGTAGGAAGTGTAGAAATTCCTCAAGAAGCATTTATGGCTGTTTTATCCGTAGATGAGTAGAACTGTATCAATGACAGTTCTTTTTTTTTGTTTTGCTTAATAAAATATTATTAATATACAAAATAAACAGTTTGAAATAAAAGGATAATGTACAATTTTTTCATAAATAAATAGAAAAAATTAATCTTGTATTCTAATAGAATGTTTCATATACTGTAATAAAGAAAGCGCTTTATATTTTGTGTAAGTTTTATTGAATTAGAAAGGAGGGTACTATTAGTGCGCAAACTTCAAATTTTAGAACTATTAATACAACAAGATCAGTATACGACTAGTCAAGAATTAAGCAAAATATTTGGAGTATCTACAAGAACTATTTACAATGATATAAAAACATTATCTAGCGACGGTGAAAAAAATGGCTTTGAATTAATTTTAAAACGTAATTTAGGATATTATATTCAAGTTACCAATCAAGCTAAATTACAGGAATATATTAACTCAATGACAGTATACAAAGAATATTCAATAAAAGATAGATATGTATATATACTATCAAGACTTTTATTATCAAATCATTTTATGACACAAGAAACACTTGCCAATGAATTACAAGTAAGTCAATCATTGATAAAAATTGATTTAAAAAAAATTGAGTCTTATTTTCAAAATACAAATATAAAACTGCTTAAAAAACCATATTATGGAATTCTTCTAAAGGTTACAAATGAGAATAGAATTAAATTGATTTTTCATTTGTATGATTTTAAAAATAGTCTTATTTGTCAAACAATTGATTCATTTTATAAAAAAGAATTTTGTAATATACAAACTATTTTAATTACGTTATTGAATGAAAACAATCTATATTGTAATGATAACGAGTTTCACAAAATGGATAAAATGTTGAAAATTATTATCTATTTATCTATACACAGTGTATTAGAAAATGAAAAAAATACATGTAAGGTGGATATCAATTATTATAAAATTGCAAAAGCATATAGTAAAAAAATAAATAAAATATATGGAATATGTTTATTAGAAAATGTTATATGGTTAATTGCAAAAATCATTAGAGATAATACTAGACAAGTACAAAGTAGTATCCTTTACAAGGAAGAACTTCAACGTGAAATTAATGAATTTTTTATGGTAGTGGATAAGGAATATCAAACAAAATTTTTAGAAGATAAACAATTTATAGATTTATTGTATTCACATATATCACTACTATTAGAACGGTTAAATAATAGTATCACTTTAAGAAATCCATTAATTGTTGAAATTAGTGCCAAATACCCATTTATATTTAATTTAGCTATTCAATTAGCATTTAGGCTAAGTGACAAGTTTGGAGTAACAATTTCACATGATGAAATAGGATTTATTGCAACCCATTTTGCTGCTCATATGGAAAAGGAGAATAACCTATATCTTGAAAATATTCATCGAATTGCAGTTATATGTTGTTCTGGGGGAGGAGCATCATATTTAATAAAACTAAAACTTGAAACGCTTTTTCATAGCTCTGATATTAGAATCTTTTCGATAGTAGATTTAGATAAAGTTAAACAGTTTTTACCTAATATAGTTTTTACAATTGCAAAAGTTGATTTAGATATTGCTGCTCCAATTATACAAATTAATGAATTATTAGATGATAATGATATGATAAAAATCAAAAATAGATTTAGTTTAAATACTGATGATGATATTGAAAATTTGTCTAATCAAATATTTAAAAAAGAATTATTTAAGTGTATTGATAAAGATGTAAATTATATCGATTTATTAGAAAATATGGGAAAGGCAATAGAAATGCAAGGATATGCTCCTAAAGGATATTTGGACAAGGTATTTCAAAGAGAAGAAGTATTATCTACTATCTATCAAAATGGTGTAGCTATCCCTCATCCTATTGATATGTGTGGAGTAGAAAATGTGGTTAATGTTGCAATTTTAAATAAACCTATTACTTATGAAAATAAGGAAGTCAGAATTGTTTTTATGATATCACTTGCAAAAGGAAGTAGTCAGATTCATCAACATATTACAAAAGTCTTACTTGATATCATCTCAAATCCATTAAAACTTGATCAATTAATTAAATCAAAAACTTTTGATGAATTTATGATTCAAATAAAACATAATGATTGGTAATAAGGAGAATAATATGAATACAAAATTATTAGAAAAATTATCTAATGCAGATGCAATTGCAGCAAATGAACAGGAAGTAAGAGATATTCTTTACAATGAGCTAGAAAATGATTGTGATTTGATAGATTATGATGGATTAGGAAGTATTATCTTTAAAAAAGAAGGGAATCAAAAAGGTCCTAAAATTATGCTTTGTGCACATATGGATGAAGTGGGGTTTATGGTGCGAAGTATTTCACAAAATGGACATATTTTGTTAATGAATATTGGATCGGTAAAACCATTAGCTCAATTTGTTCAGGAAGTAAAAATTACTACAAGTACTGGTAAAAAAATATATGGTATATTACACGCTAAATACATTGATAATTTTGCTAAAGATGTTTATGTAGATATAGGTGTCGATAGTCAAAAAGAGGTAGGTGAATTAGGAATAGAAATAGGAGATATGGTTACTTATAGTACCCAATTTAAACATCTTCATCAAGATTACATGATTGGAAAGGCATTTGATGATCGTCTAGGATGTTATGTTATTACTAGGGTTTTAAAAAGATTGCGTCAAAAAAATCATCCTAATGTTGTTTATGGGGTGATGACTTCTAGTGAAGAAGTTGGTATTCGTGGAGCGAAAACTGCAACATATAAAATTAATCCTGATATTGTAATCCCTATTGATGTTGCCTGTTTTTCTAATGAATGGATTAAAGATCATACCAATCAAAGACAGATTGGAAAAGGGGTTATTCTTACTCATTATGATAAGACGTTAGCACCAAATCGTTATTTACTAAATCTATTTAAACAAACATCAAAAAAATTAAATAAACCTATCCAATTAGATATGTTTAATACAGGAGGGACAGATGGAGGTGAAGCACATAAATGTTATGATGGAAAACCCACAGTAGTTACATGCATTCCAGTAAGATATGGACATTGTGCCTATTCGATCGCAAAACAAAAGGATATTGAAGATATGATTGATATTTTAGAGGAATTAATATTAAATTTTGATTTTAATCAGTATTATCAATCTATTAATTTTAAGGGAGGAAAATAAAATGACAGAACAAGAACAACAAATTGTAGGGATTATTGCTTCATCTGGGCAGAGTAAATCTAAAGCTTTTGAAGCATTAAATATGGTAAAAATTGGGGAATATGATAAAGCTAGGCAACTAATAGAAGAAAGTAGAAAACTAGACGTTGATGCGCATCTTATTCAAACTCAATTAATTCAAGCAGAATTTGATGAAACAAAAGATAGTTTACCAATCACATTATTAATGGTTCATGCACAAGATCACTATATGGTAAGTCAATTAGCACGTGATTTAATTGAATCGTTAATTAATGTATTTGAAGCAAAGGAAAGGGGAGAATAAAATGAAAATATTATTATGTTGTGCAGGAGGATTTTCTACTAACATGTTAATGCAAAACATGAAAAAAATTGTAAAGGATAGTGAAAAACTAAATGAAGAAGATTTTAGTTTTACTGCTATTCCAGCAGATGCATTAGAAGAGGAAATTGATCATTGGGATATTGTTTTAGTAGGACCACAAGTTTCTCATAAGATTGATATGATTGAAGCAATATGTAAACCTAAAAATGTTCCATTTACGATTATAGATAAAGATGTATATGGAAAAATGGATGGTGCTACGGTTTTAAAATTAGCTTTAGTAACTTATAAAAAACATCAATTAGCAAATAGTTAGTGCTAGATAGGGGGGGAGAAAAATAATGTTTAAAAAATTTGAAGCATTTATGAATAAATGGTTAATGCCTTTTGCTCGTAAGGTTGATAAGCAACGACATTTAAGTGCAATTAAGGCATCTATGGTTGCAATGACACCTTTTACAATTTTAGGAAGTTTCTTTGCGATACTTCCAGCATTACCAAATATGATAGGTATTAACAATCCAGTTAGTCAATTTATTATAAATAATGCAGAGTTATTTGATTTACCTGTGACATTGTCCATTGGGATGATGAGTTTGTATGTAACAATGTGTATTGCATATAATTTAGGAAATCATTATAAATTATATATTCCTGGATGTATTTCATTATCTACGTTTGCATTTTTATGTGTTGCTGTAGAAGTAGTTGATGGAGGAATAAGTATTACTAATTTTGGTGCAAAAGGGTTATTTTGTGCAATGTTAGTTGGAATGGGTGCTACTGAATTATATCGTTTATGTAAAGAAAAAAATCTTACAATTCGAATGCCAGAAGGAGTGCCAGATTTTGTTTCAAAATCATTTGAATTAATTCCAACAACAATTATTGTGGCTGGTACTTTTATTCTTGTTCGTTTTGTATCATTAAATGTATTTCATTCATTACCACCTCAAATTTTAACAATCTTTTTATCTCCATTAGTTGGTTCAATGGATAATCCATGGGCAGTATTATTCTTACACTTTATGATCTGCTTAATCTTCTTTTTTGGGATTCACTCTTCTGTTTTTGGTCCAATTACACGTCCAATTATGGCAACATTTATTGCAGAAAATATTGCAGCAATGCAAGCTGGACAACCTTTACCACATTTTTATACAGCTGGTACATCTAGTGCATTTTTTGGATTTACAGGTGCAGGAATTACTATTGGTTGTGTAGTTGCATGTATGATGTCTAAATCTAAACGTTATAAAAAAATTGGTCAGGTTTCGTTATTTCCATCATTATTTGGTATTAATGAGCCAATATTATTTGGTGCTCCAATTATTTTAAATCCTATTATGTTTATCCCATTTGTATTTGGTGGTGCAATTATAGGAACTTTACCAATGTTTTTAATGCATTATGGCTTATTAGGTAAACCATTTTTCGATCCACCTTATGTTGGTGTTTTCTTAGAAGGATTTTTAACAAATGGAGATTGGCGAGTATTCCTTGTGTGTGGATTACAGTTGATATTAGCAATTTTAGTTTATTATCCTTTCTTTAAAATTATGGAAAGACAAGAATTAAAAGAAGAAGCAAGTCGAAAAGAAAAAGAAGAGATCAAGCAAATATTTAGTGAAAAAGACAACGATATTTTAAATGAATTAGATTTAGATTTTTAAAAGGCAATTATTATATTGCCTTTATTATTAGGAGGAAGCAAAATGGATAGAACTAAAAAGTTTACTCAAGTATGCCTAGAACGTCAATTAGATGCAGTATTGATTCATAGTAAAACAAACAAACAATATCTTGGTGCATTAACTGGAAGTGGAGTAAAGGTTTTAATCACTAAAGATAAAGTGTACCAAATTATGGATGGTAGATATATTAATGAAGCAAAGATAAAGACTCCTACATTTAACAATATTGTATATAAGCAAGGATCATCTTATATAGATGCAGTAAAAGAAATAGTTGGTACAAATGCAGTGATTGGGATTGAGGGGAATCATGTTAGTGCATGTGAATATCATCAAATGCTCCAATCAAACTTGAATATAGAGTTATTATCAAATGATTTAGAAATCATAAGAAGATGTAAAGATGAAAATGAAATTGCTTGTATTAAAGAAGCATGCAAGATTACAGATCAAGTTTTTGAAGAACTACTTAAATTGATTAAAGTAGGAATGAGTGAAATAGAAATAGCTAATCATATCGAATTTTTAGCTAAACAAAATGGTGCTACATCAATGGCATTTGATACTATTGTAGTTTCTGGTACTAGAGGTGCATTACCACATGGAAGACCTACTAGTAAACGAGTAGAAAAAAATGAAATGGTTACAATAGATTTTGGAGTAGTATATCATGGTTATCAATCTGATATGACTCGAACAATATGCATAGGTAAACCTAAAGATGAATTAAAAAAAATCTATGATATTGTTTGTCATGCACAATGTGCAGGTATTCAATATATTAAACCAGGTATTACTGGAAAAGAAGTAGATCAATATGTTCGTGATATTATTGAAAAAGCAGGATATGGAAAGTATTTTACGCATGGATTAGGTCATGGTATTGGATTAGGTGGAGGAGAATTACCTTTACTAAATCAATATAGTGAAACTGTATTAGAAGAAGGCATGGTGATGTCTTGTGAACCAGGGATTTATATTCCTAATGTTGGTGGAGTAAGAATTGAAGATGATGTTGTTATTCAAAATGGAAAAGCAGTAGTGTTAAATCAAACTACTAAAAAATTAATTATTCTTAAGGAGGATTAGCCCATGAAATATAACTTTGACAAGGTAATTGATCGAAAAAAAAGTAAATGTAGAAAATGGGATAATGGTATACTTCAAAATAAATTTAATGTAGATCAAAATGCAATTCCAATGGATCTTGCTGACTTAGATTTTGAATGTGCTCCTGCTATTAAAAAAGCATTAGTTGATCGTGCATTGTTAGGGGATTATGGTTATTCATATTGTTATGATGAGTATTATGATGCGGTTATTAACTGGAATAAAAGAAGATTTCATGTAGATATAAAAAAAGAGTGGATTAAGTTAACGTTTGGTACTTGTGGGACATTGCATTATATTGTTCAATGTTTTTGTAAACAAGGTGAAGCTGTAATGATTAATACACCTGCATACGAACCTTTTGCTAAAGCGGTATATGAAGCAGGATGTCAACTAGTATGTAATCCATTAAAATTAGATAATATGAGATATTATTTTGATTTTAAGTTAATGGAAAAGCAAATCGTAGAACAAAATGTTAAGTTATTTATACTATGCTCTCCACAAAACCCAAGTGGTAGAGTGTGGACAAAAGAAGAGTTACACAAGCTAAGTGAAATATGTATAAAACATGATGTATTAGTGGTTTGTGATGAAATACATCGAGACATTGTGTTTAAAAAGGATAGTTTTACTACGTTATGGAATGCACATGAAGATATTATTCATCACTCTATTATGTGTGTATCACCAAATAAAGGATTTAATTTAGGTGGATTAAAATCAAGTTACATTATAATAGAAAACAGTAACATACGTCAAAAAATGTTAGAGTATCTTGAAAAAGTATATGTTACAAGTCCTCATGTTTTTGTCATTCCAGCAACTATTGCAGCTTATAATGAGAGTGAAGAATGGTTAGATCAATTAACAAAATATATTGAAGAAAACTTTGAGATTCTTTATCACTGGTTTGAAAAATATATGCCAAAAGCAAAAGTAATGAAAGCAGATTCTAGTTTTTTATCATGGATTAATGTAAGTGATGTTTTTGAAAACGAGAATCAAATGCAAGAATTTTTTGTAAAAGCTAATCTAACAATGGTAGTAGGAAGTTATTTTGTTGCTGATGGATTAGGTTGGGTAAGATTAAATGTTGGTACACAAAAAGAAATATTAATCGAAGCATTAAATAGAATGCAAGCTGTCTTAGAACACAATATGTAATATAAAAAATACAAAATGTATCATTCATTTTGTATTTTTTTATACTTCATCATACTAGAAGATATATCAAAATATAGTAAAACAACAATTAATCAAACCAAAAAAGATGTAATTATGTGTATAAAATTTACGTTTCATACTGACACTTACTATTGCAATTTAATTGTGGTATCTTTTACAGCGTATTTAATTTACTTCATTAAAAAAATAATATATAATATTTTAATAAAGGAGATGATCATGTTGTTTAATAATAAAAAGTCAGATACACATAAATTCTCCGGTTCGTATTTTTTTGATGGATATAATGATGAGAAAAAAAGAGAGCGAAGAAAAAAAGAAAATGAGGTGACTAGAAGAATAATAGGATTAATATTTTTTATTCTTGTTGTGGCATCTTTAATTGGTGTACGTATGTATTATTTACAAGTTGTACAAAATGGTTATTATGAAAGTAAATTGATCACTTATCAACGAACAGAAAAAAATAGTGATGTACCTAGAGGTACTATTACAGATCGTAATGGTATAGTTTTAGCAAATAGTAAGTCTACTAATGTTATTGTCTATTATGCTCCTAAAGGTATTGATTCTAAAACTGAATTAATGATGGCCGGAGTTTTATCTGATTATTTTACTGCTAATCGTTTTAATATAAAATTAAGAGATAAAAAGGATTGTTTTATATTAGCTTTTCCTAAAGAAGCAAGTGCATTAGTTACTAAGGAAGAAAAAGCAACGCTTACAGATGAAGAATTATATCAATTAGAATTGGATCGTATTAGTGAAACAATGATTGATGAAAAATTAGATGCTCAACAATTAGTTCAGTATTATATTTATTTTTTAATGAAAAATACAAATATTTATGGACATGTCATTATTGAGAATGCAACAGTAGAAGATATTAGTTTTATTAGCGAAAGAAAAGATGTTTTAAAAGGGTTCATTTTTTCTTATGATTATGTAAGAGAATATAATTATGGGGATAATATGAAGGATGTATTAGGAAGTCTTTCTACAAAGAAAAATGGTATTCCAAAGAACGAATCAAATCGTTTATTAGCAGCTGACTATATGATGAATTCAAGAATTGGAACATCTGGATTAGAAAAAGAATATGAGCAAATATTAGGAGGACAACCTTCTGTTTATAATATTTCTTATGATATTAATACTGGAGAGCCTATTATTAACCAAATAAAACCTGGAGAAAAAGGATCTGATTTACGTTTAGCAATTGATTGGGAATTACAAGAAATTGCTGATCAAAAAATGGAACAAATACTTAAAGCTAATATAAACAAGCCATATTTTGATCGTTTATTTTTTACTTTGATGGATCCTAACACTGGAGATGTTTTAGTAATGGCTGGAAAGTATATTGATAAAAAAACAGGAGAAATTATAGATTATGCTTCTGGTAATTATTTAGAGGCATTTCCATATGGTTCAACTGTAAAAGGTGCTACAATTTATATGGGGCATAAACGTCATTTAATTCAACCAAATGAAGTTATTAATGATACTTCTGAAGGGATTGTAATTCAAGGGACAAAACCTAAAAAATCATATAAAGCTTTAGGACCTGTTAGTGATATTACAGCTTTAGCAAAATCTTCTAACGTTTATATGTTTCATATTGCAATGCGCTTAGGAGGAGCGAATTATATTCCTAATAAACCATTAAGTATTGATAAAGAAGCTTTTTCAAAGTTAAGAAAAGATTTTGGAGAATTAGGTTTAGGCGTAAAAACAGGAATTGATGTACCTCATGAGGAATTAGGATATCGAGGAGAGAGTCAAGCTCCAGGGTTATTATTAGATGCATGTATTGGACAATATGATAATTATACCACTGTACAAGTTGCTCAATATGCTTCTACTTTAGCAAATGGTGGTAAAAGAATAAAACCAAGACTTGCTATTGATGCTTCGTTAACTGTTGACAATAGATCATACCAAACATTTAGTAATAATATTGAAGTATTAGATGATAATTCTGATCAAGTAGTAGCATTTGATCAAATTAGAAAAGGTTTTAGAGAAACAGTAGTTTCAGGTTTAGCGTCTAAGTATAATACAAAGCCATATGAATTAGCAGCTAAGACTGGTACAGCAGAAGTATTTGATTATGCTAGTGGGAAGGATTATTCTAACTTAGCATTTTGTGGATTTGCTCCATACCAGCATCCACAAGTAGCTTTTGCTTCAATTGCTCCTAGATTTGATTCTGGTGGTAGTCCTCAACAAGAAGTTGCAATTTCAGTTTTAGATCGATATTTTGAAAAATATGGGATTAAATAAAAAAAACTAGCATTCAAATCAAAAATGTGCTATGATTACAAAGGAGTTTATCAATGGCATGGAGGTGTAACAAATGAGAGAAAACATTACTTTAAAATGTACAGAATGTGGTGAAGAAAACTATATTAACACTAAAAATAAAAGAAATCACCCTGATCGTATGGAAGTGAATAAATACTGTCCAAGATGTAATAAAAAAACTGTGCATAAAGAGAAGAAATAGATATATAAAAAGAGTGGAAACACTCTTTTTATTTCATTTACTAGATAAAAAGGAGGAATGGTATGATGATAGACATAAAAAAATTTGTTTTAGGTTCATTTCAAACAAATTGTTATATTGTATATAAGGACAATAATGCAATTGTTATTGATCCAGGAGATGACGCTAAAAAAATAAAGAAATTTTTATTAGAGAATCAATTAAATCTATTAGCAATTTTACTAACTCATGGACACTGTGATCATATTGGAGCAGTAGATACATTGTATCAAGAGTACAAGTGTGAGATATATTTGCATGAAGAAGACCATATTTATTTAACTGATCCTAAATATAATTTATCCACAATGTTATCTTTGCCATTAATAATTCATTCTCCTGTAAAAAAAGCACCTAATAATATTAAAATAGGTCAATTTAATATTTCCTTTATTCATTTACCTGGTCATACACCTGGAAGTTGTATGATTGAATTTGTTGATGAAGGGATTATTTTTAGTGGGGATGTTTTATTTAAAGGAAGTATTGGTAGATATGATTTTCCACTTTCTTCTAAACATGATACATGCATGACAATTAAACGATTATATGATTATGATCATGATGCCATTGTATATCCAGGACATGGAGAAAGTACAAGTATAAATAACGAGAAACAAAATAATCCTTTCTTTACTATGTAAAAGCGCAGTGCGCTTTTTTATATTTCTAATTGTATATGATACAATTTTCCCCATAAATATATTTGATATAAATAGGCGATAAATTGTGGTCCCATCATTAATTGTCCAAACCATGGATATTTAAATGAATCTCCCTTTGTTTTGATTAATTGATTTAACGCTTCTACATCAAATAATTGCAATAATATATTTTGATCATCTTGAAGGCTATCTTGAAGTAACTTTGTAATCATGTTTGTATAAATTGGGGAATGTGTTTTAGGATATGGGTTCTTTTTTCTATGAAGAATTTGATCAGGAAGTTCATTTTGGAATGCATCTCGTAAAAGTGCTTTTTCTTGATTATCTTGGTATAAATAATCCCATGGTATATTATAAACATATTCGATTAGTTTTTTTGATGCAAAAGGAACTCGACATTCGATATTAGCCATGGCTGTTTGAGTATTTCCACGAGTTAACAAGTTTTGCATAAACCATTCACTACATAGATAAATCATTTTTTGTTTACGTCTATCAATTGGATTGTCGTTTGTATATTCAATTTCACTCATTGTATTTTGATATGCATTTTGTACATATTCTTGGATTGGTAAATCTTTAATATTATCTTTTAGTAAGGAGATTCTTTTATCTAAATCTAATAACCATGGAAAACCATCTTTAGAGTATAATTCTTCTTTATAAAACCAAGGATAACCACCAAATATTTCATCTGCACACTCTCCTGAAAGCACTACTTGATGTTGTTTAGAAATTAGTTTAGAAAAACAATAGAAACTACTATCTATATCTGCCATACCTGGCATATCTCTAGCAATAAGTGCTTCTTTTAAATGATTAATTAAATCTTCTTGTGTTAATACAATTTTATGATGATTTGTGTTGTATTTATTTACAATTAAATCAATGTAATAATCATCACGAGAAGATTGATATTCATTTGCTTTAAAATTCTTTTCTTCGTCTTCATAGGTGATAGAATAAGTATCTAAATTTGGATTAAAGTTAGTACAAATACTACTAATAATACTTGAATCTACACCTCCAGAAAGCATAGATGCTACTTCATGTTTAGAATCAAGTTGATGCATAATAGATTCTACTAGTAAATTTCTAACAGTTGATTTAGTTGTTTGATAATCATCTTGATGTTGTTTAGCTTTTAATTTAAAATATCGCTTAATTTGTAATCCTGATTTTGTAAAGGTAAAGTAGTGACCAGGTCGTAAACTAAGTATATCTTTATAAATCGTCTTTCCAGGTGTAGTACTAGGACCTAATCCTAATAGTTCTAATAATCCAGTTTGATTAACGATTGCATATTCTAGATAGGATAGAATGCTTTTGATTGTAGAAGCAAATACTAACGTATTGTCTTTATAGCTATAGTAAAGTGGTTTTACACCAAGATGATCTCTACAGCCAAATACTTCCTTGTTACTGTATACAACAAAACTAAATGCACCTTCTAGGTGATCAACACAGTGATGTTTTTGATCGATATAATTTAGTAGTGCTACATAGCTATCACTAGTATGTTCAAGATGATATCCTTTTGAAATAAGTGTTTGCATAATATAATCTTTATTGTAAATTTTTCCATCAAAAACAATAGAATACTTAGTTCCATTATAAGTGTAGGTACACAAAGATTCATTACTTCCTTGAGCTAATAATACATGTTTACGTGTTTTAAATTGATCATCATGAAACATATGACTAAATTTCGTTTGATATTTTTTGATATCCTCATTAAAATTAATTATCCCTTTAATTCCATACATAAATTTCACCTCATATTAATGTATTCAATATTTAATAAAAAGTGAATTATTATTTTAAAACCGTTATTTTGGATTTTAATTAATATTTTATGATAATTTATTTTGGTGATTACGATACAATAGGTATTGTAAATGAGGTGTAAAGATGAAAACAAAAAGTTATATTGCTAGTAGAAAGTGTAGTGTAGAAGAATTAAAAGAATTAATCGAAGATATTTTTAGAAATAGTCAAAATTGTAATTACAAGACAGTATTAGATAATTCACAATCTTTAGAACAATTACAGCTAAATGTTCAAGATCAAATGGATGTTCAACAATATTTGTTTCAAGCATTAAAGAATAGGGCAGATAAAGCAAAAAGTTATGAAGAATTAGAAAAGTATATTGTATATATGAATGTATTAATTGATCCTAGATATCCACCTTTAAGAAGATATAAAAGTAATTTAATTGAGTTTATATTCAATTGTCGTGATCAATATTTTACTTCTGATGAGTATCGTGTGTTACGTCATTTATTAACGTTTAAAATAGATGAATTACCTCAATTGATTGCATTTGGTTGGTGTAATTTATCTACAAATTCATTGTTGTATAAAATTTTTACTTGCGAAATTTATTTAATTGAAGGACAATATGAATTAGCAAGAAAATTTATTGCTGAAATTGGATGGATAGATTTATTTTGTGATTATCAACAAGATTATGAAAAAAATATGAAAATACAAAAACAAAAAATACAATTTTCATTAAATATTTATCCAAAATTAGTGCATCAATATAGTTAGTGAGGGATATGATGGAAGAACGTACATGTTATATATTACAAATTTTGCTTAACATGGATAGTGATTATATAAGTGCTAAACAAATTAGTGATATTTTAGTATTAAAGTATAATTTAATATGTGATATCAAGACTATTTATAGTGATATAAAAAAGATTAATCAATATTTTTTATTGATATTTCATATAGAGCAGTTTATTCAAGTAAAACATCGATGTGGTTATTTTATTGAAGAAAATATATTAAATGATGGAGAACTTAGATTTATTTATGATACGATTATTTCAAGTCGAGCATTATCTATAGAAGAGGGGGATCAATTATTTTCTAAATTACTTACTTTATCATCTAAAAAACAAATTGAGCGTGTTGTAAAGGAAGAAGGTAGACGAATTAATAACTCGATGCTTTTTACAAAACTTAATACTATTATTTTAGCAATTGATAAACAAAAAACCATTGCATTTGAATATACAAGACCACATTTAACTAGTAATGGTCAAATTGTTTATCAAAAATCAAATAACGGGAATTATAAAGATCATGTGCATCTATATCAAATATCACCCTATGAAGTAATGATAGATTCAGGTAAGTATTACTTATTAGGATATTCTTTAAAACGTCCTGGACAATTATCTATTTATAGAATAGATCGCATGGAGAAGGTAAGAACAACAAAAGAACCTTATGAAGATATTAGAGAGATGTTTGATATGGAACAACTTAAAAAACAAGCAGTAAATATGTATTTTTCTAATGAAATTATTCAATTTAAATTTCTTTTTAAGCCACAAATCCTAGCTAATATTATTGATCAGTTTGGACCAATGGTACATATTACAAAAGATAATACTGGAAAATTTGTAGGAGAAGTTCATGATTTAACTTGTTCAGATGGATTAATTGGATGGATTATGATGTTAGGAGATTATATTACTGTATTAGAACCACAATTTTTAAAGATGAAGGTGATTGAAAGATTAAACCGTGCTATAACAAACTATCAATGGTAAACAATGAAATAGTAATTTGTATTGTTTAAAAAAAAGACTGTTAATATTTTATTTAACAGTCTTTTATATAAAACTTATATTAAGTTCATCTCAATCATTTTTAAGCCAATATCAATAGAATTGTATGCTGCACCTTTCATTAATTGGTCTGCAACAACCCACATACTTAATGCATGAGGATTATCTAAATCTTGTCGAACACGTCCAACATAAGTTTTTTCACTTCCAATATAATCAATAGCCATTGGATAGACTTGATTTTGAATATCATCACATAAAATGACACCAGTTGAGTTTTGTAGTAAATCAAAAACTTTATTGATTACAATAGGTTTTTTTGTTTCGATATAGATACTTTCGCTATGACCTCTTAATACTGGTACACGAACACATGTAGCATTAATTTTGATGTCCTTGTGGAATATTTTTTTAGTTTCATTAATCATTTTTAGTTCTTCTTTAGTATAACTTGAATCTAAATCAAATTTATCAATTTGAGGAATACAATTAAATGCAATTTGGTAATGTTTTTGATCACTAGCACATGGTAAAGTTGTTGCAATGACATCTTCATCATTCATGATTGCCTTAGTTTGATTGTATAATTCCTTCATTCCAGCAACTCCAGCTCCAGAAACTGCTTGGTAAGTTGAAACGATAATACGTTCAATATCAAATTCGTTATCAATTTGTTTTAAGGCACTAACCATTTGAATTGTGGAACAATTAGGATTTGCAATAATTCCATGATGATTTTTTAAATCTTCACTGTTGCATTCTGGAACTACTAATGGTACATTAGGATCCATTCTAAAATAACTTGTGTTATCAATATTTATACATCCTTCTTGTAATGCATAAGGAATAAATTCTTTTGAAATATGACCACCTGCTGACCAAAAAGCAATATCAATATCTTTAAAACTATCTTTTGTTAGTTTTTCTACAACAAATTCATGATCTAAATAACTTATTTTTTTTCCTGCAGATTTTGAAGAAGCAAGAAGTTTAATACTCTTAAAAGGAAAGTTATATTCAAAAATGCATTTTAACATTTCTCGTCCTACGGCACCTGTTGCACCTACAATAGCAAGGTTATATTTTTTCATTTAATTAGTCTCCTTTATAATTTCATTTTCAAAACAACTTGATAAAATTGTTTTAGCTTTTACAATCGATGAGTCATGAAGATAAAATACAATATTTTTTTGACAAGAAGATGTTAGAAGAATATCAATGTGATGGTCAATTAATGTAGCATACATTTGATAAAGTAATGACTTATTTTGTTTGATTCCAATTCCTTCAATAGAGATACAACCTATTTTTTCTTGTATTTCTTTTTGAACAAAAAGAATACTTTGATCATTTAATATTTGCATAACTGTATTTGTATCACGACTATCTATGATAAAATCAAGTTTCATATTATTAGAATCAATAGATATTTGTTTCATAGCATCTACATTAATGTTATGGATTGAAAGTTGTTGAAATAGTTTGGTAATAGAACTATGATGAATACTTGTTAAGGTAATCATTGTTTTATTTTGCTTAGAATTAATGGTGTAGAATAAAGAAGTATTTGGTATCATTGTTTTATCTCCTATAACATAAGTTCCAATATCTTTTTCAAATGAAGATCTTGCATGAATTGTAATATTATTTTTTGCAGCTAACTCAATGCAACGATGATTTAAAACTTTTGTTCCATTTCGTGCAAGTTCTAACATTTCATAAAAGGTAATCGTATCAATTTTTTTTGCTGTGTGATTTATTTTAGGATCAATGGTGTAGATTCCATTGACATCTGAATAGATCTCAACTTCTTTTGCATGAACTGCAATACCAATAATAATTGCAGATAAGTCGCTACCTCCACGTCCTAGTGTTGTAACTTGTCCATTTATGGTATGACCTTGAAAACCTGGACATACAATAATATCTGCTTTATGAAGTTGTTTGAGGATAAACGATCCATCGATACTTAAGATATTTGCATTTTGGTAGTGATTGTCTGTAATAATTCCAAGTTCTTGATTAGAAATAGATGCTACTTTAAAGCCTAGATGTTCTAATTCACTTTTAATTACCAGACTTGAAATTGTTTCTCCTATACTAGTTAGTTCATCATTTTCTTTACTAGTAAGATGCTTGGAACTTACTAAACTTAAAAGTGTATCAGTTGCATATGGATCAGGATATCGTCCCATTGCAGAAACGACAACCACTACTTTATATCCTTTGTGTACATAGTCCACAACATTTTTGTAAATGTGAGTTCTTGTTTCTTGATTACGGGTAGATGTACCACCGTATTTTTGAACTATAATATTCATTTTTCCCCTCACTTTCATCTTCTAAATGAAACTTCATCATAATATATGTATATATTTGATAAAGGGGATTATATTTGTCTTTAAATTAAAATTATTACTTAATTCTATGTCATATTATCATCAAAAGATAATAGTGTCAATGTGATAAATACTATGTTACTAGAATAAAAAATAAATAGGGATTGCTTGATGATAAGTAATTGAAAGCATACTTTGGATATGGTATATTAATCATAGATAAAATGGGTTTGTTTAATGATGGGTTAGAGGTGATAAAATGAAAAGTGATGTTGAAATTGCTCAAGAAGCAGTTATTCTTCCAATTAAAGAGATTGCAAGTAAAATAGGTTTACAAGAAGATGATTTAGAATTGTATGGAAATAATAAAGCTAAAATATCATTACAAGCAATTGATAGAGTAAAGAATAATCAAAAGGGAAAATTAATTTTAGTAACATCTATTAATCCAACTCCTGCTGGAGAAGGAAAAACTACTACGATGATTGGTATGGCTCAAGCATTCAATCAATTAGGAAAAAATGCAATAGTTGCAATGAGAGAACCATCATTAGGTCCTTGTTTTGGTATTAAAGGAGGGGCTGCTGGAGGTGGATATTCTCAAGTCATTCCTATGGAAGATATTAATTTGCATTTTACAGGAGATATACATGCAATAAGTGCTGCAAATAATCTTATTTCTGCAATGTTAGATAATTCTATTCATCAAGGAAATCCATTAGATATTGATATTTGTTCAATCGTATGGAAACGTGTTGTTGATTTAAATGATAGGGCATTAAGAAAAATTACATGTGGGTTAGGCGGCAAAATGAATGGAATACCTAGAGAAGATGGGTTTGAAATATCGGTAGCATCTGAAATCATGGCTGTATTATGCTTAGCTACTGATATGGATGATTTAAAACAAAGAATTTCTAATATCATTGTAGCATACAATCGTAGTGGCAACAAAATTACAGTAGATGATTTAGGCGCTACTGGAGCAGTAACGATTTTGTTAAAAGATGCAATAAAACCAAATTTAGTTCAAACATTAGAACATACTCCAGTATTTGTACATGGGGGACCATTTGCTAATATTGCTCATGGATGCAATTCGGTAATGGCAACAGATCTTGCGTTACATTTAAGTGATTATACACTAACAGAAGCTGGATTTGGTGCTGATTTAGGTGCTGAAAAGTTTTTTGATATTAAGTGTAGACAAGCTAATTTATCACCTGATGCATGTGTAGTTGTTGTAACTGTTAGGGCAATCAAAATGCATGGAGGAGTGACTTTAGATCAATTAGTAGATAAAAATATAGAAGCAATTTATAAAGGATTTAAAAATCTAGAAAAGCATATCCAAAATATTCAACAATTTGGTGTACCAGTAATGGTAGCAATCAATCAATTTCCTTTAGATGATCAAGAAGAAATTGAATTGATTCAAGCAAAATGTAAGGAACTTAATGTACCTGTAGCTATTTCTAAAGTGTATAACGAAGGTGGAGCAGGTGGTAAGGAATTAGTAAAAAAATTAATTTCTATTTTAGAACATCAAGTATCTAATTTTCAACCACTATATAAGTTAGAAGAATCATTAGAGGATAAAATTTTAATGATTGCTAAAAAAATCTATGGCGCTAGTGGAGTTGAATTTACTCCAAAAGCTAAAAGAGATATTTTAAAATTAGAACAAATGCAATTAGATAAGCTACCAATATGTATCGCAAAAACTCAATATTCATTATCGGATAATCCTAAATTATTAGGAAGACCAGAGCATTTTCATATTACGATTAATGATTTGCAAGTAATGGCAGGTGCTAAATTTATTGTAGCTATATCAGGAAATATAATGAAAATGCCTGGTTTACCAAAAAATCCAGCTGCATGTAATATGGATATTGATAGATTTGGAAAGATTACAGGACTTTTTTAAAATAGATTAGAAAGCAGGTTAAATAAGAATGAAAAAAAATGAATTTGAATGTATGACATTATGTCCATTAGATGGAAGATATTCATCCATTAAAGACCAATTAAATGAATATTTTTCAGAATATGCATTGGTGAAATATCGTGTTTATGTAGAAATACAATGGTTAAAATTTTTAATTGAAAATGTAGAAAATGAAATTCTATCTAAATTTGATATTTCTAATATGCACCAAATTGAAGCAATTGCTTTACAATATAATTATGATTCATTTTCAAAGATTAAAGAAATAGAAGCTATTACTAGACATGATGTAAAGGCAGTTGAATATTATATAGGCAGTGAATTAAAACGATTAGGATTTGATTATTTACAAAGTTTTGTACATATTGGTTGTACTTCAGAAGATATTAACAATACATCTTATGCGTGTATGATAAAAAACGGATTGTATGAGGTTTGGATTCCTAAAGCTAAGGAATTAATTAGCATGCTAGACCATTTAGCTTTTAAACATTGTGATGATGCTATGTTAGCTCATACGCATGGTCAAGTAGCAACACCTACTACAGTAGGAAAAGAACTAAAAGTATATGTATATCGTATGATGTCTAGTATCGAACATATTGAAAATATTAAAATTAAAGCAAAATTTAATGGTGCAACAGGAAATTATAGTGCGATATCTACTGCATTTAAAAATATAGACTGGCCATTATATTCAAAAAGGTTTGTAGAAGAATATTTAGGTATGGATTTTAATCCTTTAACTACCCAAATAGAAAGTCATGATTATACATGTCATTTGTTAGATGGCATTCGACATTTTAATAATGTTTTAATCGATTTTAACGTAGATATGTGGTTGTATATATCTATGGAATATTTTAAACAGATTCCTGTTCAAGGAGAGGTTGGTAGTAGCACAATGCCTCATAAAGTAAATCCTATTCGTTTTGAAAATAGTGAAGCAAATGCTGATTTTTCCAATAATATTTGTGTAGGTTTATCTAATAAATTATCAAAATCTAGAATGCAAAGAGATTTATCCGATTCATCCTCTCAAAGAAATATTGGACTAGCATTTGGATATTCACTACAAGCAATTAGTGAAACGATAAATGGAGTATCAAAATGCAAAGTGAATCAGGAGCAATTAATGCATGATTTAAATGATCGTTGGGAAGTTTTAGCAGAACCAATTCAAACAATGTTAAGAAAATATGGAATTGAAGATGCATATGATACTTTAAAGCAACTTACAAGAGGTAAAAATATTTCTAAAGAAGATTTATTAGCGTTTACTAACAGTCTAGATGTGTTGTCTGATGAGGATAAAAAAACTTTAGTAGAAATGACTCCAGCTTCATATATTGGTCTTTCTACTCTATTAGCTAAATTACCATTATAAAATTTTGCCTGATTTTATCAGGCATTTTTATATGCTTATTTACTTAGAAGTGTTATAATGGTGATACCCGGCATGGGAGGGGGGGAAAATGAAACAAAAAGTGATAATAACTGGTATGACATGTAGTGCTTGTAGTAGTTATATTGAAAAAACAATTCTATCCTTAGAAGGAGTAAATCAGGCAAGTGTTAGCTTACTAACTAATTCTATGTGGGTAGATTATGATGAGGATTTGATAAGTATTCAAAAAATTGAAGGCAAAATTGAAGAATGTGGTTATGGAGTACATCATGAAAATATGAAAAACCTTAGTTCAAGTATGCCTCAACTTATTCAGTTAAAATATAGAGTTATTAGTTCTTTTATTTTGATGTTATTACTAATGTACGTTTCAATGTCTACAATGTTTGAATATCCTATTTTTAGTTTTTTTAAAGGAAGTGAAAATATAATTGTAGTAGTACTGACTCAATTGCTTTTAACTATTATGATTATATATTTAAACCGATCTTATTTTATTAGTGGGGTAAAGAATTTAGTTAGAATGCATCCTAATATGGATTCTTTAATTGCTATTGGTTCAGGTGCATCTTTTATTTATAGTATATGTACATTTTATAAGCTTGCTTATTATATCACTCGAAGTGGATTAGTTAATATAGAGCATTATACTCATCATTTGTATTTTGAGTCATCTGCAATGATTTTAACGTTAATAACATTTGGAAAATATCTTGAGGCAAGATCAAAACAAAAAACAACTGATTCTATTTCAAAATTAATGGAATTATCTCCTAAAACTGCAATCCTTATACAAGATGAACAAGAAATTGAAGTAGCAATTGAAGATATTAAAGTTAATGACTGTATAAGGATTAAGGAAGGAAAAAGTATACCATGTGATGGAATTATTATATTAGGATCAAGTTATATAGATGAATCAATGTTAACTGGTGAAAGTATTCCTGTTGAAAAAAATATTGGCGACCATGTAATGGCAGGAACCATTAATCAACAGGGTATGATAGATGTATGTGTTAGTCAAATATCCAACAATTCAACTCTAGCAAAGATTATTAAGCTAGTAGAGGAGGCTGGAGGTTCTAAAGCACCAATGACTAGTTTAGTTGATAAGGTTTCTAGTAAATTTGTACCAGTAGTACTAGTTATTGCATTAATTACATTTACGATTTGGTATTTTATCACAAGAGATTTTGGTAATTCATTGTCTACAGCAGTATCTGTATTAGTAATATCATGTCCTTGCGCATTAGGATTAGCTACTCCAGTTGCTATGATGGTTGCTGTAGGAGAACTTGCAAAACAAGGAATTTTGATTAAAAACGCAACTGCATTAGAAAATATGTCAAATGTAGATTGCATAGTTTTAGATAAAACAGGGACATTAACTACAGGAAAGCCATCTATAACAGATATAATTTCACACCATGTTTCATCTAAAACTTTGATTCAAATTGCTTCTTCATTAGAAATTAATTCTATTCATCCTATTGCAAATGCGTTTAAAACCAATCCAATAGAACATATTCCCATTACTGATTTTAAAAATATGCCAGGACATGGAATACAAGGGTATTTTAATCATCAGCTCTATGCAATAGGGAATGAACGATTATTAGATAGTCTTTCTATTCAAGATAATGAATATATTGAAACAGCAAATCATTTAGAAAAATCTGGAAAAACAGTTATGTTTATTGTTGAAGAAAAAAAAGTAATAGGAGTAATTGCTGTTTTTGATTGTATCAAACAAAGTAGTCAACTTGCAGTTGATTTGCTTCAAAAAAGTGGTAAAGATATTTTAATGTTAACAGGTGATTCTATTGAAACTGCTAATACGATTGCAAATGAATTAAAGATAGATAAAGTACATGCAAAAACACTTCCTCAAGACAAAGAAAAAATTGTTCAACAACTCCAAGAAAATGGTAAAATTGTTGCAATGGTAGGAGATGGAATCAACGATGCACCTGCACTTACTAGAGCAAATATTGGAATTGCTATAGGTGCGGGGAGTGACATTGCAATTGAATCTGCTAATATTGTACTTATGAAAGATGATTTGTTAGATGTTAATACAATTATGAGCTATTCAAAAAGTGTAGTAAGAAATATTAAACAAAATTTATTCTGGGCATTTTTTTACAATAGTATTGGGATACCACTTGCAGCAGGTTTATTTTATCCAATCCTAGGGATTAAATTAACACCGATGTTTGGAGCGGTTGCAATGAGTTTGTCATCATTATGCGTGGTAATGAATGCGTTGCGTTTAAAAAATTTAAATATTAATAAAATAAATAAAAAAAGTGAGGATAATAAAATGAGAAAAAAGATATATATTGAAGGAATGATGTGTCAACATTGTCAATCAAGAGTAGAAAATGCATTAAATTCAATACCTAATGTTACAGTAAATGTCGATTTAGAAAATCAATTTGCTGTAATAGAAAGTAATAAACTAGTCGAGGATGATGTTATCATTAATAAAATTTCTAGTATAGGATACAGTATTAAGGAAATTCAAAATGAAAGCAAATAAAGATAATGTAGTGCTTCTTTTAAAAACAGCAAGAGGACATATAGAAGGAATTTTAAAAATGATAGATGATGATCGCTATTGTGTTGACATATCCAATCAATTACTTGCTGTTAATTCGTTAATTCAAAAAGCAAACAAAGAAATAATAAAAGGGCATATGGAAGGGTGTCTTATAGATGCTATTAAAAATGGAAATGGTGATAAAAAGATAGATGAAATATTAATGTTAATAGACAAATGGAAATAATTTACAAATCGTAAAAAAACATTCTTTTAAATAAGAATGTTTTTAACTTTTACGGTCAAATTTTTCATTACATTTAGGACATGTGATAGTGATTTTGCCATGACCTTTAGGCACACGTAATGTTTGTTTGCAATTTGGACATTTATAAAACTTATAATATTTTTTTTGCTTTTGTCTTTGTATTAGTGCATTTAATTTATTTTTATATGGATAAATAAATCGTTGAAAAGCAAAATTTTCTTGTTGTCTTTTGTTGTATTTTTTTGAAAATGCACGACTTAAAATATATATTAAAATAAAAATTGATATCATATTAAGTAAAGTGGATTTTAGAAAAATAGATAGAGTATTGATAATAAGTAACAAATATATTAAATAATAATTTAATGTGTCAAAGCCATAACGATTTTTAAAAAATTTATTCATAGAGATCCTTCCTTAATTTTAAGATATATTTATTATAAATTATGTGATAGTTTTTTTCAAAACAATTCTTGTCAACGGAAAAATATCATTTCCTTAAAAAAATTAAATTATAAGCATTAA
>JAHHSU010000050.1 GCA_020025035.1 Thomasclavelia sp.
AGATATACTATCATCTCTTTATAGAAGTCTACTTTGTAAATGGTATATGACAATATAATACGGCATCTATGAACTAATTTGAAGTTTATTTATAATTCCACTTTTATTTTACAATTCAGGACGAGAAATTTTATGGTTCATACTGACACTTACTATTGCAATTTATAAATTATAGTTTTATATTACTTATTTTTGAAATTTGTGATTGTATGTGATAGAATGGTGGAATGGAGGTTGGATTATGCAACGTTATTTTATAGAAGAACTAAATAATGATTTTTTTTATTTACTTGAAGATGATATTCATCATTTAAAACATGTCATGCGTAATAAAAATGGTGATCAAATTCAATGTGTTGCTAGTAACCAAAAAGTATATTTGTGTGAAATTGAAGAGATTGAAACAGGAAAAATAAAAGTGTTAAAAGAATTAAATATGGATAATGAATTAGGAGTAAGTGTAACATTGGCATATGCTTTACCAAAAGGGGATAAATTTGAATTTGTATTACAAAAAGCATGTGAATTAGGGGTCGATACAATTATTCCATTAATGACAAATAGAAGTGTGGTAAAGATAACTCCATCTAAATTTGAAAAAAAATATGAACGATTTAATAAAATTTTAAAAGGAGCATCCAAACAATCCTTTCGTAACAAAATTCCAAGTATCTATCCATTGATGTCTATTTTAGATTTGTCTCAATATATATGTGATTATAATTTAGTAGCATATGAAGAAAATGCAAAAAATAATGAAATGACTGTTTTAAAGGAAACATTAAGTAAAGTTCAAAAAGGAGATTCAATTTTAATTATAGTTGGACCAGAAGGAGGTTTTGACACTATTGAAATAGAAGAAATGGTCAATATGGGGATTAAACCATGTTCTCTTGGAAAACGTATTTTACGCAGTGAAACTGCACCATTATATATGCTAAGTGCTATAAGTTATGCATTAGAGTTAAAGTAGGTGAAAATGATGAATATATATTGTGGATTGAATAAATATGGTAAAAAGGTGAAAATAAAAAGTTTACCAAAATATAACAAACTTTCTCAAAATAAACATTTGTTTAAAAAAAATAATATACATTTTCAAATTAAAAATGAGTATGAATTAGAAATGATGTCTATTTATTACAATGCTCTTATGAATAAAGAGATATTACTACAAATTCATCAAAAGTTGCTTAATGAATATTTAGGATTATGGGAATCAATGGATTATCAACAAAGACAAGTTTTAATCTATGGTGAATTAGAATTGATTTTAAAAGACTTACCACATTTTTATATCCATGATGATTTAATTTTGTTTCCATTTTTTTCTATAGAAATCAATCATAAGTATGTATATGATTATGAATCTTTATTGTTAAAAAAGAATTTGAATTTGTTTAAAGATTTCTTTTTAGAAATTAAATGTCCTACTACATTATATGGTGATCTTTGTTATACTGGTGGATTTAGTGATTTTATATTGATTAAAGTACATGATGACATAAGTTATTTTTATTTGGAGGATTTTAAGGCAATTTATGAATTTAATCGACAAAACAATGAATTTGAATTTAAAGTAATAATTGTTTCTAAAAATCAAAAAGTATGTTTAAATTTTGATCAGTTAAACCAAATTGTAGATTTTATAATAGATCATGATGAGCAGGGATTAATTAATTATTTAGTAAAGCAACATTGTATTAGTAGCAAGGTGTTTACAAAGTTACAAAAAAAATATATTGGAGGTTAATATGAAAACATTTGCAATTCATACATTAGGGTGTAAGGTAAATACATATGAATCAGAAGCAATCGCAAGAACATTTGAAGCACATGATTATCGTAAAGTAAATTTTAAAGATAATGCAGACGTATATATTATTAATACATGTACGGTTACCAATACAGGAGATAGCAAATCTAGGCAAATGATACGTCGAGCAATTCGTCGTAATCCTAATGCAATAATTTGTGCAGTAGGATGTTATACACAAGTTTCTCCTAAGGATATTGAAAACATTGAAGGTGTTGACATTATTTTGGGAACTAAATATAAACATCAACTTGTTGATTTGGTAGAAGAATATCAAAAAACAAATATGAAAATTAAAAAAATTGATAATATTATGAAAGAAAAAGAATTTGAAGAATTAGAAGTAGATGTTTTTACTGAGAATACACGTGCTTTTTTAAAAATACAAGATGGATGTAATAAATTTTGTACGTATTGTATTATTCCATATGCTCGAGGAATTGTTCGTTCTAGAAAGCCAGAAAGCGTATTAAAACAAGCACAGTTATTAGTAGATAATGGTTTTGTGGAAATAGTATTAACAGGAATTCATACAGGTGCATATGGTATTGATTTACAAGATTATGATTTTTCTATGTTACTTTATGATTTATGTACTAAAGTTAAAGGATTAAAAAGATTACGAATTTCTTCCATAGAGATTAATCAAATTACATCAGAAATGATTCATTTGATGAAATCTAATAAAATTATAGTAGATCATCTTCATATTCCTTTACAATCTGGATGTGATAGTGTTCTAAAAAGGATGAAAAGACACTATACATTAGAACAGTACGAAGATAAAATACAACAAATTAGAAATGAACTTGGAGATATTGCAATTACAACAGATGTAATTGTTGGATTTCCTCAAGAAAGTAATGAAGAATTTAATCAAACATATGAATTTATTCAAAAGATGCAATATAGTATGTTGCATGTATTTCCTTATTCAAAGCGTAAAAATACACCTGCTGCAAACATGAATGGACAAGTTGATGAACAAATAAAAAATGAACGAGTAAAACAATTAATGGAATTATCTAATGATTTACATTTAAAGTATGCAAGTAAGTTTATTGGAAAAGAACTCGACATTATATTTGAAGAAGAATTTGATGATCAACGTTTAGTTGGACATTGTTCTAACTATTTAAAAGTAAATGTTAAAGCTCCAAAATATTTAATTGGAAAAGTATGTAGTATTGTAATTACAGATGTAAATAAATTTGGTATACAAGGAGAGTTAATAGGTGAATATTGATGAAACGTTTAAATGAACTTTTGCCATTAAGTAATAATGTAACGATTGAATCCATATATAGTGATTCTAGGAAAGTAACCAAAAATTCTATTTTCTTTTGTTTAGATGGTTTAACTACAGATGGACATCAATATATAGATGAAGCTATTTGTAATGGTGCTATATGTATTGTTCATTCACGTCAAATAAATCAAAAAAAAGATAATATTATTTATTATTTTTATGATGATGTTTTATCATTATTAAATGATGTTGCATGCAAATTTTACGATTATCCTAGTAAACAATTAAGAATGATTGGTATAACGGGAACAAATGGAAAAACCATTGTGTCTTCTCTTATATATCAAGGATTAAATCAAGTTCTTCCATTTGGTTATATTGGTAGTCAATATATTAAAATAGAAGACAATGTTGTAAGTCAGTTATATACAACACCTGAAGTCATTTTTTTACAACAATCATTAAAAAATATGGTAGATCATAAAATAAAAGGTGCTTGTTTAGAAGTTTCTAGTCATGGTCTTACTCTAGGCAGGATAAAAGGAATCGAATTTGAAATTGCAGTATTTACTAATATATGCCCTGATCATCTTGATTTTCATGGAAGTTATGAAGAATATAAAGAAGCAAAACTAAAACTATTTCAAAACTTAAGTTCTAATTCAAAAGCAATTGTAAATATTGATGAATCAATGATGTATCAGCAAATTGTTAAAGTAACAAAGGCGAATGTTTTAAGTTATGGTATTTACCATGATGCAGATTTACAGGCATTTGATATTGAATTAGGATTAAAAAATACGAAATTTAAGATTAAGTATATGAATCAAACATATTTAGTGGTATCCAAATTATTAGGAGAATTTAATGTATATCATATACTTGCTACAATGTTAGTGTGGCTACAATTTAATATTGAAATTGAAAAATGTATAGATTTTATTGAAAAGATAGATTATGTAAAGGGAAGACTAGAACCTGTATTGAATCATTATCATTTGAATATCTTTATTGATAATGGTAGTACACCAGAACACTATCAACAGATTCTTTCTTTTTCAAAAGCTTTAAAACATCAAGGAAGAGTAATATTAGTTTTTGGTTGTGAAGGAAAGAAAGATTTAAAAAAACGTATTGAGATAGGTAAAATTGCAGACAGTTATTGTGATCATATTATTTTAACTGAAGAAGATAGTAGGGATGAAGATACTGAAAAGATATGTGAGGATATTAAAAAAGGAATAACTAAAGCTACATGTGTAACAGTGGTTGATAGAGAAACAGCAATTCTTCAAGCTATAGAAACGACAACTCCAAATGATTTGATTTTTATTATGGGAAAAGGTGAATCAAAAAGTATACATCGTAAATATGGAATTGAAGAGTATATCGGGGATTATCAGGCTGCAAAAAATGCGATTTATGAAATATATGGGGAAGAATATGACATAAATGATTAAAATTTAATGTTTAAATTGGTTAGAACCTGTCAAAACTAAAAAATACTGGTTGATTTTTTCACTATACAATAGTATAATACACATTGTAAAGTTAACAGATGGGGGGGAAGTTCAAATGGCTAAAACAGTGGTGCGCGAAAATGAATCATTAGATGATGCATTACGTCGCTTTAAAAGACAAGTTTCTAGAACAGGAACCCTAGCTGAAGCTCGTAAAAGAGAATTTTACGTTAAACCTGGGTTAAAGAGAAAAATGAAGTCAGAAGCTGCAAGAAAAAATAAAGGAAAACAAAGATAATTGTAAAAGTACGAGTCATCGTGCTTTTTTTAATTGAAAGGAATTTATTATGAAAATTAGTAAAGTAAATAATGTTCGTATGTATCGAACAACAAAAGAAGCATATCTTACAAAAGATAGTGCAAATGATGAAAAATGCGAAGATGAAATTTATGATAAGTGGTTAAAAAATTCATTAAAATTCAAATTGAAAAGAATTAAGAATGATGACAAAATGCAAAGTAAATATAAAGATAATTTAAAGAAATCAATAGAATCAAATACAATTAAGGTTGATAAAGAGAAGAAGGATTTATATGTTACGTTAAAAGATAGAATAGAGTCACAAGACGGATCACCAGATAAATTTTTACAAACATTTGAATTAGATCAACTATTATTAAAAATTGAAGAAGAAATGCAAAAAAATCATTCTAATCCATTGCCTGTTATTTTAAAAATGATTCGTATATATCAAAAGAATTATATAATAAAACAATGTAATAATATTAGTGATCAAGACCGCAACGAAATTTGTTTATTTTATAAAGAAATAAGACAATATTTTAAAAGTCAGTTATCAAAAAAAAGAATTAATACAAATAAAAATTATGTGTTAAATAAAGAATATATGTATCATGTAATTTTAGATCGTATTAATAATAAGTTAACACAGTATTACATACAATTAGGTAAATTAAATTATTATAAAGGCATACATACTGTTAATGGTGATACTTCTTTACTTACGAGTGATACTTTATGTGAGATTAAGGCACTAGAATCGTTAAGAAAGCAATTTATTATTTCATTTGTGTATATTGCATCTATGTTTTGTGAATGTGGTGATAATGCAGATTTTTTCCTTAATAAAAAAAAGGATTTGTCATTTGAAAAATCAGATGATACATTAAAAAATTCATTTATGCATACTTTTAATTGTGATGACTCTAATTGTAAAAATAATGGTACATGTGATGACCATCTTCAAACCTGGTATTTATACTTGCGCTATTTAAGAAATAATATTTTTCATTTTAAAAATCCATATGAATTTCTAGATAGTAATTCTATGATTGATGGAACATTAAATAAACTCGACAAGGAACATTACGAAGAATATAAAGAAGAAATAAAGAATATCTATCTTAATGATATAGATAATATACATAATAGACAAAAGGAATTAATTGAACAATTAAATCTAAATGATGTAATAGTTAAAATTACCGAGCCTAATGATGATGCAGAAAAAAATAATATAGTTAGAAGAATACAATTTCCTAATGCTTCAAAAGTGATAAAAAAAGGATTTGGAATGATAAACAAAACAGGTATGGATATAGGAAATGTATATAATTTTTATCTAGATTGTTATGATAATGATGATTATAAACAAAAACTACATCTTCTTTATAAACATAATTTTGTGAATGGTTTAACTGTAGACGTATTAACCAATGCTATAAAGGAAGTTCTTGAAATTAATAAAAAATTAGCAACAAAGAATAAGAAAAATAAGCAATGTTTTAAATACAATACTATAGAACAAATATGGAATAGTAGAAAGAATGATAAAACAGAAGAAAGCTTAATTGAGTTCTTTATTGAGATTCAAAGAAACGAATCTGATTTATCTAGTCGAAAAGGTGATGATAATAAAAACAAGTATACAGACTTTAAACTTGATGTTTTTGCATATGCTTTTGCAAAGATGTTTTATGGTAAAGAAAATATAACAATAAATATATGTGATTATGATAAGAAATCGATTAAAGACAATGATATGTTAATTCCTTATTATTGCTTATTTAAATTTTTGGATAAAATGCAATTATCCAATATACAGTTGCAGTTACAAAAATTTATTGCCATAACAAATGTGGAAAACTACAGAAATGTTTGTGTTCAGTTAATAAAATTAATTGATATTGTTAAAGTTTGTAATACAATAAATATTAATAATACAAATAGTGATAATACAAATATTGATAGTAAAATATATGAATATTTAGAAAAATTTGTTAATTTAAAAGATTTAGAAACAAATAAAGAGCTACGCAGTATATATTTTCAAAATAATAATGATAATGATTTAAAAGAATGCAAACCAATATACCATAAAGGTGTAGTTGATGGTTGTATGAAAAATTATATTTCAGTTTACTCTAATTTTTGTAAGAAAATAAATAAAGCAGACTTAGAAGCTTATAATGAATGGCGTGATAATAAGACTAACAATAATTGTACTGATGAGTCTAATGATAACTGTGTAGATAAATCACATAAAAAGATAGATGAATTACAAAAAAATAGAAAAGAACTACATCAAAGTATTGTGGAAAGAAAATCAGGTGATAAAATACAATTAGAGAAAGATTTGAATGAATATGACAAGTGTATGAAGGACATTATCGAATATAATGAAATAAAAAATAAAGTAACATTTGTAGATTTACAGAGATTATCTGTTATTCATTATCGAATTATAAGTCGTTTAATAGGATTTGCAGTTGACTGGGAAAGGGACATGTACTTTTTATTTCTAGGAATATATAGTGATTCCAATCAAAATAATGAAAACTTAAAATCTGATATAGATAATATTTTTAAAAAGGGTAGTGTAGTTGGAGAAATGAAACAACTTTTTGAGAAGGATAAAGATAATGAAGATATTAAAAATATTAAAGAACATTTACAATCTATATATAACGTGGAAAATGTAGAGGATTTACTCAAAATATTTAAGATTCGAAATAATATTTCACACATGAATTTATTATTTTATAAAGAAAAAAATGGTAACCTAGTTAATAAAAACATATTAGATTTTATGTTAGAAACACAAAAATTAATGAAATATGATAGGAAGAAAAGGAATGCTGTTACAAAAAGTATTATAGAAATATTAAATAATGATAATTTAGACGTAGAGTTTGCAATATCTAAATCTAACGCTAATGAATTTGGACATGTGTGTACTATTAAAAAGATAGAATCCAAACAGTCTATTCATTTAAATAAATTTAATTACAATTTAAATAGCAACAATTATATAAATCTTGTAAAAAAATTGCTTAACTATAAATCAAAATAAATTTAATTATATTAGGATTCGTTATTGTTTATTAACATTATAAATTTATAAATTGAATTGATGTATATTTGTAAATGATGTGAGACATTTTTTTGAGAGAAAATAAATCAATTTGG
>JAHHSU010000051.1 GCA_020025035.1 Thomasclavelia sp.
AAATATCATTTTTTTTAGTTTCATCTAAATTCTCATCATCAAAATCAAAAAGATTTGTTTCAGTTAATTTAATAGGTTGCTTATCTACTTGACTTGAAAATGTTTGATTATTAGATGCTACAATAATTTGATCATTAAATGAATAGAATACATTTTTATCTTTATCAAATGATAAGTTAAACTTACTATCTATAGAAGAACATTGATAATCACTAAAAAGCAAATGATGCTGTTGAAATTGAGTATCAATAATACTAAACGTGTCCCCATCACTAATTAAAGCATTATTTATAATTTGTTCGTTAGTTTTAACTTTCTTAAATAAAGGAACTCCTTTTGATGTACGGGAACTTGCTGGAATATTAGATAAATCTATTTTTTTAATTCCACCTTTTTGACTGATTAAAACTAAATAGTTAGGACAAGTTGGATTAAAACTTTGTAACGATACAATTGAATCATTAGGTAGGTTCATTCCTTTAATTCCTGATGCTTTTAATCCTAAAACACTAATTAATTCTTCGCTATACAAACATCCTTGTCCTTTACTACTTACTAATATTAAACCATCTTGTCCATGAGTTAAGGTAACATCAACTAGTACATCTTCTTCTTTTAAGCCCATACATTTAATCGGTTTAGAATATCTAGTTACTTCAAAGTCTTTTAAGCTTGTACGCTTAATTTGTCCATTTTTAGAGACTAACGTAATGTAATATGGCAAATCAAAGGAATGAACTAGAATTGATTTTACAATTTTTTCATCATTATTGCACTTAACCAAATAACTAATATGTTTTCCTACATCTTTCCATTTAAATTCTTCTAATTCGTTAATAGGAATAAATAAATAGTTCCCTTTACTAGTAAATACTAATAATTTATTAATAGTATTTGCTTGAAAAGTAGAAAGCAAAATGTCATCTTCTTTTTTTCCAAAAATACTTTTTTCTTTTGCTTTATATGCACGTGGAGTTAAGCGTTTAATATAACCATCTCTAGTAACAGTAATAAAAACGTCTTCCTTAATAATCATTGCATCTTTGTCAATTGTAATTTCTTCAATCTCATCTTTTATTTGACTCATTCTAGGAACCTTATATTTTTGTTTTGTTGTAGTTAACTCTTCTACAATAACCTTTTTTAGTTCTTCCTTATCATTTAATATTATTTGTAAACGAGAAATTAAATCACTTAGGTTTTGATGTTCTTTTGTTAAAGCATCAATATCAGTATTAGTTAAGCGATATAGTTGTAACATAACAATTGCTTCAGCCTGTAATTCTGTAAAATCGAATAATTTTATTAAATTTTCTTTTGCGTTTGATTTATTTAAACTTGATCTAATTGTTTTGACTACATCGTCTAGTATATCAATTGCTTTAATTAGACCTTCTACAATATGTTGTCTTTTAGATGCCTTTTCTAAATCATACTGACTACGTTTAGTTACAACCTCAATTTGATGTTCAATATAAGAATCTAGAATTTCAATTAATCCCATTAATGTTGGTCTTTTATTTTTAATCGCAACAATATTATAATGATAATTTTTTTGTAAATCTGTATTTTTGTATAAATAATTTAATATATTTTGTACATTTGCATCTTTTTTTACTTCTATAATAATACGTAGTCCATCACGATCAGATTCATCTCTTACTTCTGCAATACCATCTATACTTTTATTAAAACGAATTTCATCTATTTTTCGCACTAAATCAGCTTTATTAACTTCATAAGGAATTTCCTCTACAACAATTAAACTATGATTTTTTTCACTGGTAATACTCACTTTTGAGCGAATGACAACTTTTCCTTTCCCAGTTTTAAAGGCATTTATAATCCCTTGTTTTCCTTCTACAATCGCTCCTGTAGGAAAATCCGGACCTTTAATAATTTTTGTTAAATCTAATAATGTCGATTCAGGATGTTGGATTCTAAAAATTGTTGCATCTATAACTTCTTCAAAATTATGTGGTGGAATATCAGTAGCATATCCTGCTGATATTCCAGTTGCTCCATTTACTAATATATTAGGATATTTGGCTGGTAAAACTGTTGGTTCATATTCAGTATCATCAAAATTAAGCGACATTGGTACTGTCTCTTTATCAATGTCTTGTAATAAATCTAATGCAATTGGAGAAAGTCTTGCTTCTGTATAACGCATTGCAGCTGCTGGATCATTATCAATAGATCCATTGTTTCCTTGCATATCAACAAGTGGTACACGCATTTTCCAATCTTGTGATAATCTAACCATTGCATCATATACTGATGAATCACCATGAGGATGATAGTTCCCTATTACATTCCCTACTGTTTTTGCAGATTTACGATATGGTTTACTAGGAATATTACCTTCTTTGTACATTGCATACAAAATACGTCGTTGCACTGGCTTTAATCCATCTCTTACATCAGGTAATGCTCTATCTTGAATAATATATTTTGAATATCTACCAAAACGTTCTCCTATAATTTCTTCAAAAGGAATTTGAATTTTTTTATCAGACATAAATACCCTCCTACTCTAATACAAATGAGTCTTCTAGTGAAAACTTAACATTTTCTTCAATCCATTCTCTTCTAGGCTCAACTTTATCTCCCATTAATGTTGTAACTCTTCTTTCTGCAATAGTAGCATCGTCAACAGTTACTTGAATTAATGTTCTTGTTTCTGGATTCATTGTTGTTTCCCATAATTGATCTGCATTCATTTCACCTAAACCTTTATATCGTTGCACTGTATATCCATTACCAATCTTCTTTTTAGCATTGTCCAATTCTTCATCGTTCCATGCATATTCTATTTTTTCTTTTTTTCCTTCTTTTTTTGATACTTTATATAAAGGAGGTAATGCAATATATACCTTACCTGCTTGAATTAATTCGCGCATATAACGGTAAAAAAAAGTTAATAGTAAAACTTGAATGTGTGCTCCATCTGTATCTGCATCTGTCATAATAACAACTTTATTATATCTACTTTCATCAGCATCAAAATTTGGCCCAACTCCAGCACCTATGGTATTAATAATTGTTGATATTTCTTCATTTTTTAAAATATCTTGCATATTTGCCTTTTCAGTATTAATAACTTTTCCACGCAATGGAAGAATTGCTTGATATTTTCTATCTCTACCTTGTTTTGCACTTCCTCCTGCTGAATCACCTTCGACTAAATATAACTCATTTTTCTTTTTATCCTTTGATTGTGCTGGTGATAATTTACCACTTAAAATACGTTCTTGTTTTTGTGACTTTCCTTTTCGTGCATCTTCTCTTGCTTTTCTAGCTGCTTCACGAACTTGAGAAGCTTTAATCATTTTTTTTACTAATAAATCTGCAATAGACTTATTTTCTTCTAAATAAAAACTAAGCTTTTCTCCTACTAAATTATCGACTGCATATCTAGCTTCAGGTGTACCAAGTTTTGACTTTGTTTGCCCTTCAAATTGTAACAATTGTTCTGGAATCTTCACAGAAACGACTGCACTCAATCCTTCTCTTACATCTGCTCCTTCAAGATTTTTTTCTTTTTCTTTTAAGAGATTATATTTTCTTGCATATTCATTAAAAACTCTTGTTAAAGCTGTTCTAAATCCTGTTTCGTGTGTTCCACCATCACTAGTTCGTACAAGATTAACAAAACTCATTGTATGCTCTTGATAAGAGTCAATAAACTGTAAAGCACATTCTATTTCTATTTCATTAACTACACCTTCTATATTAATAACTGGATGCAACACTTTTTTATCATCATTCATATAATGAATAAATGACTCTAGTCCTTTTTCGTACTTAAATGATTCGCTTTTTCCAGTACGTTCATCTACTAAATTAATTTCAATTCCTTTTAATAAAAATGCACTTTCTTTAAGTCTATCTAAAATTGTTGTATAGTTATATTCTGTTGTAGAAAATATCGTAGAATCAGGTAAAAAATGAATCGTAGAACCTGTTATAGAAGATTTACCGATCACTTGTAAATCAGAAACAATACTCCCGCCTTTTTCAAATCTTTGAAAATATTTTTTTTCATCACGACAAATTGTTATCTCTAGCCAACTAGATAAAGCATTTACAACACTTGCCCCTACTCCATGCAATCCTCCTGATGTTTTATATCCACCTTCTGAAGAAAATTTACCACCTGCATGAAGAACAGTTAAAATTACTTCTGTAGTATTTTTTCCAGATGAATGTTTTCCTACAGGATATCCTCTACCAAAATCTTGTACCATAATACTATTATCCTTACAAATAGTTACATTAATACTATTTCCATATCCCGATAATGCTTCATCTATTGCATTATCTACAATTTCCCATACAAGATGATGTAATCCCCTAGAATCAGTAGAACCAATATACATTCCAGGACGTTTTCTAACAGCTTCTAATCCTTCTAATATTTGTATACTTGATTCATCATATGTGTTTGTTACTTTATTAGTCATATTATTATCCTTTCTATATTGTTTCTTTCTAATGTATTATATTATACCTAAAGTCTTTTATTTTTTAAAGGAATTTTGTATAATGATTGTGGGAAGTGATAAAAAAATGAACATTCAAACTCTAATACTAATGATATTAGGTTATCTTTATGGATCTATTCCATTTGCATTAGTTATTGGAAAACTATTTTATAATAAAGATATTCGAAAATACGGATCTGGAAATTTAGGAGGAAGTAACGCAGGACGTGTACTTGGAAAAAAAGCAGGGTTAATCTGTATTATATTAGACATTTCTAAATGTATGATTAGTGTATTTATTACGCGACAACTTGCAACCATACTTCATTTACCAAATTATGCAATGTATCTAGTTGCATTAACCTGTGTATTAGGACATTGCTTTCCTATTTTTGCATCATTTAAAGGAGGAAAAGCAGTTTCTGTATTTTTTGGATATTTATTTGCAACAAATTTTTATATGTTTGCAATTGTAGGAATATGCTTTTTAACAGTTCTAAAAATATCTAAATATGTATCATTAGCCTCTATAAGCTGCGCTATATTAATGATTATAATTACTCCATTTTTTCATTATGGTAGTATTGGATTTCTTACTAATTTTATTATTGTCGCACTTTTAATTTATCGTCATAAAGATAATATTTATAGAATTAAAAACAAAACAGAAAATAAAATTAAATGGATGTAGAAAAAGAAAAATTGCTTTTTCTTTTTTTATACAAAAAAAATAAGAGGCTAACTCTTATTTATATTGTGCATTCATTGATTTCATAACTCTTTTGATTTGTGCTTCTGATGGTTTTCTACCCATTTCCATAAACATTGCACGAATCATTTTTTCATTAATAGGTGGATTCTTTTGCAATTGTTTTTTAAAATAATATCTTGCTCCAAAAAATCCTATTATAACACCTAATAATAGATATAATATCCCTTGTAACATCTTAATACCTCCATGCTTATTTCTTTTCTAGTATAACATAGTTTTCATTACTTTGCAAAATGATATTTCTAAGTGCATAAAAATTTTTAGAACATACTCCATAAATGCAATGTGGTCTAACCTGTATGATGCTTGTAGCACCTGTTATATTATTTTTTAAATAGTGTGTATTTGAAAAGAAATGATAATCCTCCCTATCTTTAAAATTGTTTTGAATTAAATGATGTACTTCCTCATTAGAATCAAATATTAGATTAATTTGTTGTTGTACAAAATTATTCATATTTTGATTTAATATTTGTTCAATTAAGACTGGATATTGTTGAAATATATTAGTAAATTCTTTTTTTATCTTATAAATATAAAAATGTTCCATGAAAAATCCCCTTTCCCAATATGTATCATATACTAGAAATTGCAAAAAAAAAGGCGAATTACGCCTATTTTAAAAGTTTATGAATATTTTTCTTAACATTTTCAACAGTAAATCCATAGGCTTTAATAGCATCTGCCATTGGCGCAGATGTACCAAAAGTATTAATTCCCATAGAAATACCATCTAGTCCTACATATTTAGCCCATCCAAAATCACTAGCCATTTCAATAGATAAACGTTTAGTTATTTCTTTAGGTAAAATTTGTTGTTTATAGGCTTCATTTTGCCTTTCAAATAAGTCCATCGAAGGCATAGAAACTACACGAATATCAATTTTATCTTGATCGTACAGCTCTTCTTTGGCTTTTAAAGCTAAATGTACTTCAGAACCTGTTGCAATAATAATAGCATCAATTTTTTCTTTTTCTTTACCAACAATATATGCACCATGACTTACCCCATCATAATTAGTTGTTTCAAGTGTTTGAACAGGTTGACGAGTAAGTAATAATGTCGTTGGTCGATCTTTAGTTTCTAAAGCTATTTGCCATGCCGCACTCATTTCATGTGCATCACATGGACGAATTACTTGTAATCCAATCATAGAACGTAACATTGGTAATTGTTCTACTGGTTGATGTGTAGGTCCATCTTCCCCTACTGCAATACTATCATGTGATAATACTAAAATAATTGGTAATTTCATAAGACACGACATTCGTAAACCAGCCTTTAAATAATCACTAAAGACCATAAAAATACCACTTGCTACACGTAATCCTTTATGTAAAGTTATACCATTCATAATTGAAACCATTGCAAATTCACGAATTCCATAATAAATATTACGCCCATCATAACTTCCTGGTAAAAATGGTTTTTCATTAGTAATATTAGACTTTGTTGATCCTGATAAATCTGCTGCACCTGCCATAAATGATTTATATACTAAAGAAAATGCATTAATGATTTGTTGTGAAGTATTTCTTGTTGCATCCTGATAATTTGTATCAAATTTTGGTAAAATTGCATCATAATCAATTAAATAATCATCGTGGATTGCATGTTGTAAATCTTCAAACAAATGAGGATATTCTTTTTTGTAATTATCCATTAAATTAGACCAATTTTGGTATGCTTGGTTCCCTCTACAAATAAGACGATTTGAAAAATGTTCATATACTTGCTCTGGTACATAAAAATCGTCATGATCAAAACCATATACAAGTTTTGCATGTTTACCATCTTCTATTCCTAGTGGGCTACCATGAACCTTAGAAGTTCCTTGATTTTTAGACCCATATCCAATCACTGTATGGTTTATAATAATGGAAGGTTTATCTGTACTTTTTTTTGCCTGATTAAATGCTTTAGACAATGAGTCAGTATCATTTCCATCCATAACCTCAATCACATTAAATCCAATAGCTAAAAATCTTTCTTTAATATTTTCAGAAAAAGATAAGTCTAATGCTCCATCTAATGTAACTTTATTTGCATCATATATTATAATTAATTTTTCTAATTTCAAATGTCCTGCAAGAGAGCATGCTTCATAGGTTACACCTTCTTGCATATCTCCATCGCCACATAAAACATATGTATAATGATCAATAATATCAAAATTTTTTCGATTAAATTTTGTTGATAATGATTTTTCGGCTATGGCCATTCCAACAGCCATTGGGACACCTTGTCCTAATGGACCAGAACTAGCATCAATACCTGGTGTATCTAAATATTCTGGATGTCCAGGAGTTTTTGACCCAAGTTTTCTAAATGATTTTAAATCCTCTATAGTTAGTGGATACCCTGATAAATGTAATAAGCTATATAAAAGTGGACATGCGTGTCCAGAAGCTAAAATAAATCGATCACGATTAAACCAATCAGAATGGTTTGGATCAATATTCAAATGATCAATAAATAACGAATACATTGCAGGTGTAGACCCAATTACCATTCCAGGATGTCCTGAATTTGCCTTGTTAATCATGTCTATACCTAATGATCGTATTGTTGCAACTGATAAATCACTTATTTTCATGCTTTTTCCTCCATATTTATCTATATATTAACATTATACACAAATAAGTAGATAAATGTAAATACATCCACTGTCTATCAATTTAGTTTCTTTCTTAGCTGTCAACACATATGTTACACTTTTGAAAAATATTCTGCTACCACT